>JAYVDN010000582.1:0-7440 GCA_043749385.1 Polaromonas sp. | reverse complement strand
CGCAGGCCTTTGGGGAACTCGGCCAAGATAAGGGAGCGCACCCGCTCACACACCTCGTGGATATTCACATCGGCCACCACATGGGGTTTGCGGTGTGGGGCCAGCAGGCGGTCCACCAGGGTTTGCAGCCGGTCGGCCTCATGGATGATGACTTGGGTGTACTCGGTAAGCTCTTTGCTCTCCAGCTCAAGCTGCAGCAACTGCGCCGCGCCGCGTATGCCGCCCAAAGGGTTTTTAATCTCATGGGCCAGATTGCGAATCAGCTCTTTGTTGGCTTGGGCTTGCTCTACCAAGCGCTCTTCACGGTCGAGCTTGGCCTGCTGTAGCAGCGGCAGCATCTCAACGATGACTTCATTCGCACGCTCGGTTTGCGCGATGATGACGTGAACCGGTATCGGATCCGCGCCGGCTTTTTGCAGCAGGGCGTCGTAGCGCAAGGTGGCAAAGGCGTTGGTGGCTACGCCGTCCAGTGCGGCTACCAGTGCCTGCGGTTCGACAAAATAATCGGTCAGCAAGCCGCCACCCTCGATGGCGCGGCGCGAGGCGCCTAGCGCGTCTTCCAATGCGGCGTTTACAAAAAGCACCTTGGCGCGCAAATCAACCACGGCCACCAAAGTGGCCAGAGCGTCAAGGGCTAGGTGGTAGGGATGGCGGAGTGGCGCTTTAGTGTTGTTCAAGCCTGTATCGTAGCAAGCCTAATGCCAGGTGGTTGCAAACTGGCTTAATACTGCTACAACAGGCTTATTGTGAACGGGCTGAGCTATTCGCGCGACCCAACTCGCGCTTGATACTGGCAATGTCGCTGTCGTTGCGGGCAATGCTGGCTTTCATCTCGGCTACGCGGTCAAGGTATTTTTGGTGGTTCTGGGCTTCGCCACCGCGTTTCTCGGGCTCGCCATTGTTGTACTCTTTGAGCAATTCGGCCTGCTTGGCCTCGGCCTTGCGCAGTTCGGATTCAAAAATGGCCTTGGAGTCGGAGTCGCGCGAGCGCTGCTCTGCACCATCAATGCGGCTGCCTGCCTGCGGCGCGTTGGCTACGCGCACAGGAGCCTCTTTTCCGTCTTTGGCCTCTTTGCCGTTAGCGGCAGCTGTGCCGGGCACGGCACTGTTAAACACCTTAGTGCCCTGCACCACCGTCACGTTGCCGCCCGTCATAGGTGTGCAGCCTTGGCGGTCGGCCTCGATCTTGTCGTTGGTATACGGGGTGATGCCGTCTTTGGACGGGCAGCGGTAGATAGTTTGCGCCTGCGCACACAGCGTGGCCATGGCCAGCAAAGGCGCTAGAAAAACTGTAGCCAATCGAGCAGCAGAAAATTGAATGGAGTTCACTGAATACTTTAAATGAGTCATGCGGTCACCTTGATCGTTTGCATCTTAGGACGGTCTTCCAGTATGACGTAAATTCTCAGAAACATCAAATAACCTGTTGTCACAAAACAAAAAAGGACGGTAACAACCGTCCTTTTTTCACGTTCGCTGTAAGCAATTACAGTGAGTAGTACATGTCAAACTCGATCGGATGGGTGGCTTGGCGCAAGCGCGTCACTTCGCCCATCTTGAGTTCAATGTAGGCGTCCAGCATGCTGTCGCTGAACACGCCGCCCTTGGTCAGGAAGGCGCGGTCTGCGTTGAGGCAGTCCAGCGCTTGGTCCAGGCTGTGGCACACGGTGGGGATCTTTGCATCTTCCTCAGGAGGCAGATGGTACAAGTCTTTCGTGGCGGCTTCGCCGGGGTGGATTTTGTTCTGAATGCCGTCCAGGCCTGCCATCAGCAACGCTGCGAAGCCCAAGTACGGGTTCATCAGTGGATCGGGGAAGCGTGCCTCGATGCGGCGGCCGCGTGGGTTGGCCACGTACGGGATGCGGATCGATGCCGAGCGGTTTTTGGCAGAGTATGCCAACTTGACCGGAGCTTCGTAGCCAGGCACCAGGCGCTTGTAGCTGTTGGTGCCGGGGTTGGTGATGGCGTTCAGGGCACGGGCGTGCTTGATGATGCCGCCTACGTAGAACAAAGCCGTCTCTGACAGGCCCGCATAGCCGTCGCCAGCAAAGATGTTTTTGCCGTCTTTGCTGATCGACTGGTGCACATGCATGCCCGAGCCGTTGTCGCCCACCAGTGGCTTGGGCATGAAGGTAGCAGTTTTGCCATAGGCATTGGCCACGTTTTGCACCACGTACTTGAGGATTTGAACCCAGTCGGCGCGCTGCACCAGGGTGCTGAACTTGGTACCGATTTCGTTCTGGCCAGCGCCAGCCACTTCGTGGTGGAACACTTCAACCGGAATGCCAAGGCTTTCCAAAATGAGTGACATCTCGGCGCGCATGTCTTGCGTGCTGTCGACTGGAGGCACTGGGAAGTAGCCGCCTTTGACGGTAGGACGGTGGCCGCGGTTGCCGCCTTCGATCTTTTTACCGGAGTTCCAAGGGGCTTCGTATTCGTCGATCTTGAAGAAGGTGCCCGACATGTCGGTGCTCCAGCGCACGTCGTCAAAGATGAAGAATTCTGGCTCGGGGCCGAAGAAGGCGGTGTCACCAATGCCGGTGGACTTGAGATAGGCCTCGGCTCGCTTGCCCACGGAGCGTGGGTCGCGGTCGTAGGACTTGCCGTCAGCAGGCTCGACCACGTCGCAGCTCATGAACAGCGTGGTCTCTTCAAAGAAGGGGTCGATGTTGGCGGTATTGGCGTCAGGCATCAATTGCATGTCGGAGGCTTCGATGCCTTTCCAACCGGCAATGGAGGAGCCGTCAAACGCGTGGCCTGACGTGAACTTGTCTTCGTCAAAATGCGAAACAGGCACGGTCACGTGCTGCTCTTTACCACGGGTGTCGGTGAAGCGGAAGTCAACGAACTTAACTTCGTTGTCCTTCACCATTTTCATTACGTCTGCGACGGTCTTGGCCATCAAGTGCTCCTAAAAGTGGATGGTGGGTTGAAAAAACGGATCTTTTGTGGGTTCTGCTCGGTATCTTTAATGCACTTTTTGTGCCAAAAGGGTGCAGACCCCAAAACCTTCGATTGTCGGTGATTTTTGGGTCGTTTTGAAAGCAAACGGGGTCAGATCAAAATTCAGAACGTAAATCTCTCCGGCGATCACTCGTCAAATACGAAATTTTGCTCTGACCCCTTTTGCGTAGTCTCCGACGAATACTTTCTTGCCGCAACCACCTCGCGCCTTCGCGGAGGGTGTTTATCCAAATAATCACGTAAGTGATACCATTTTCACCATGATTGATTGGTCAAACTGCCCTGCCGTTGAACGCCACGCTGATCGCCTGAGTGGCGCGTGGATGTTTTGCGGCACCCGCGCGCCCGTGGCCGCGCTGTTTGAGAACTTGGAAGCAGACGCACCCATCCACCAGTTTGTGGAATGGTTCCCCGGTGTAACCCTTGCCCAGGCCAAATCCGTACTGGAATACGCCGCTCTCAGCACGATGGAACCTGCGTAACTCAAATACCTCGCGGATCGCGCTAGAGCCTGTGTAATGGGGATTTGGTTTGCTGAGGGTGTTTTGCTTTATCTTTGAACGATTTGATATGCTATTCACGGCTGTAGACCACTAGAATATCGCGGGAGCAGCTACTGTATATGTAGCGCATGCAAACTGCTCAGCTGGCACTTTTAGCTCAGCAAGTGAGGTTTGAACGAGCAAACCCACTCAAAATTCAGCGCATTCAACCATTTTGCACCAAACTGGTGCAAAATCTACCGCACCAATTCAGGCCCAGTTTTTGCACCAAACTTGTGCAATTCTTCCAACATCGCCGGATAAGCCAGCTCCACGTCGGCAGGCGCACCTTTGACCCCCAGCTCGATATGCCGCCCATACTGCGGATGGTCCACACTGGGCAGGCTAAATACCTTGATGCCTGAAAAGTCGGCTTCCAGACGCACCATAAGGGGCGTGAGGGCCGCCTCCATAGCACCCAAGACGATCACCGACTTCTCCACATAGGCCTGCTTGCGGTGCAAATGGGCATACGCGTTGTCCAGCACCCACTCCACCATCGGCCAAGCCATGACGGGAAAGCCCGGTACAAAGTGAACAGCCCCGCCGCCCGACGCAGCGCAGGTAAAGCCCGGAATCTTGTTGTACGGGTTAGGAATAATCTGCGCAGTCACGGGGAAGGTGCCCATGTTCAGGCGGTGGATGTTGTCCGGCGCGTCGGGCAGGTACTTAGTGCCCTGCTCTTTGGCAATGTCTTGCATGCGCTGGCGAATCAGCACCTCGGCCTCTGGGTGCAGGGCCAGCGCCACGCCCAGGGCCTTGGCGGCGCACTGGCGGGTGTGGTCATCAGGCGTGGCCCCTATGCCGCCGGTAGAAAAGACGATGTCGCCGCTGGCAAAAGCGCGTTGGAGGGTGGCGGTGATGCGCTCGGGCGAGTCGCCTACGTATTCGGCCCAGTCCAGCGCGATGCCGCGTGCGGCCAACAGCTCGATGACTTTAGGCAGGTGCTTGTCTTGGCGCTTGCCCGAGAGGATTTCGTCGCCGACGATGATCAGGCCGAAACTGGGGGTACGAGTATTAGGACTTAGGGAGGTTGAAGGTGTTGTCATGGGGTAATGCAATTACATCGGATTTGGGTAATACGTCGGTGGCCTGCTGGCTGAAGGCTTGGGTGCTTTGGATGAGCGTGGGTTTGGCAGCATCGAGCACGGCTTGCTCGGCGCGCAGCTTGGCCAAAGCCGCCAGGCAATAGTGCGAAAACCACAGGGACGAGAACGCAAACACCAAGGTGTAAATCCATATCGCAGCGGCCACCAGAAAGGGCGCGAACACTAAAAACATGACGCTGGAGGCCCACAAGAGCGTAGGCGCTGCGCCCAGGTAGCCGCACACCACACCGATGCCCAAGAGCGGCATGCGGTGCGCCTTGATGACGGCGCGCCGCTCGGCGGCAGTTGCATGGTCAGACAGTGCGTCAAAGCTCATTACCCGGTAGGTAAGCCAACCCCAAATAAGGGGCGGCAAGATGAGCACCAGCGGGGGAATCAGCCAAAACTGATGGAGATGCACAGCGCGACCAGCGCCAGCAGGGTGGAGCCTAGCGACCAGAGCATGCTGGTGGCCAGGCCGTTGCCTTTTTTGCGCTCCAGCTTGGCAAAGCGCCGCTCAGCCACCATGGACACCATGGCGGGGGTCATCATCAGCGCCACGGCCAGGAGGGAGACGACGACCAGCACGGGGGTGGCCGCCATGACCACCACCAGCGGGGCGATGGCCGATTTAAGCTTGCCCACGCCTACGCCGTCGAGCCAGGCGATGATGCGGCTGAACCAGTCGCTGCCCGACAGTGCGCTGTTGACTTGGTTGAGCGCGTCGTCCCAAAACAGATAGCCCAAGCCCAGCGCCAAGCCGACCATGATGATCAGCGGCAGCAGGGACAGCGCGATCACTCTAGGGTGCAGGCAGTAGGCTGCGGCGCGCCAAAAAGCGTCAAAAACGAGTTTCATGGGCACAGCATAACGGCATTTGTAGGGCTGGCTGCGGCTTTTGCACTCCATTGCCGCTGATTTTTTTACTGGATCAGGCCGGCGGTGCACTTAGCTCCGCGGCTGTCCTCCGTGTCGGCCTAGGGCCGACTACTCCCCCTTTATGCCGCTGCGCTAAGTGCACCACCGGCCTGATCTTGCTAGTGTGGTGGCCGCTCTACCATCATAGGAGCCACGGTCTCTCCAGCGTGGTGGGCGCACTACCGCCGGTGCAGCCACCGACTCCCCAGCAAGTGTGTCTTACCCCGCAGCACGCCCACCCTGCTCGCCGCCCAGGCGCTTGGTGTGTACGGCGCAGCGGCATAAAGGAGGAGCAGTTGGCCCTGGCCAACGCGGGGGACAGCCGCGGAGCCGTACACACCGAGTGCCTGGGCATACAAGCCCCTCCGCGTAAAAGCAGACGCGCACACAAACCCGTGAGCACACAAACCCGTGAGCACACAGACCCGTGAGCACACAAACACTTGGCCATACAAAGCCCCAGAGTCGAAAGCCAATGGGATAATCAAGCCCATGAACCCCTTGCTCTCCAAGCTCCAGCCCTACCCTTTTGAGCGGCTTAAAGCACTTTTTGCCACCGTCACCCCCAGCACCGCCCACCGCGCTATCAGCCTGGGGATTGGCGAGCCTAAACACGCGACGCCGCAACTGGTCAAAGACGCCATAGTGAACAACCTGCAAGGCTTGCAGGGCTACCCCGCCACTGCGGGCGAGCCTGCGCTGCGCGAGGCCTGCGCCGCTTGGCTGGCGCGACGCTACAAGGTAACGCTGGATGCCAAAACGCAAATCCTGCCCGTCAACGGCACCCGCGAGGCTTTGTTCTCCATCACGCAAACGGTGATGGACCCAACGACACCCCACGCCACCGTGATTAGCCCCAACCCGTTCTACCAAATCTACGAAGGCGCGGCCCTGCTGGCAGGGGCCCAGGTGCATTACGTCAACAGCGACCCGGCACGCAACTTTGCGGTGGACTGGGACAGTGTGCCCGCCAGCGTATGGAAAAACACCCAGCTGATTTTTGCCTGCTCGCCCGGCAACCCTACCGGCGCGGTGATGGATTTGGCTGAGTGGAAAAAGCTGTTTGACCTGAGCGACACGTACGGCTTTGTGATCGCCTCGGATGAATGCTACAGCGAGATTTATTTCAGAGACGAACCTCCTTTGGGTGGACTGGAAGCAGCGGCAAAATTAGGCCGCACTGACTTTAAAAATCTGATCGCCATGACCTCGCTGTCCAAGCGCAGCAGCGTGCCCGGCATGCGCAGCGGTTTTGTGGCGGGTGACGCGGCCATCATGAAGCAGTTTTTGCTGTACCGCACCTATCACGGCAGCGCCATGAGCCATACCGTGCAGGCAGCCAGCATCGCGGCGTGGAACGACGAGCAGCATGTGGTGGACAACCGCGCGCTGTACCGCGCCAAATTTGCCGCCGTCACGCCCCTCTTGGCCCAGGTGCTGAACGTGAAGCTGCCTGACGCAGCCTTCTACCTGTGGGCGCAAGCACCGCAAACCGTCTGCGGCGGCAGCGACACGGCTTTCGCCGCCAAGCTGTTAGAACAATACAATGTGACGGTGCTGCCGGGCAGCTACCTGGCCCGCGAATCGGGCGGGATGAACCCCGGCGCGGGCTTTATCCGTATGGCACTGGTAGCCGAAACGCAGGAATGCGTGGAGGCGGCGCAGCGTATCGTTAGTTTTGTAAAATCTCAAACGGCTTAATCAGGTAACGCAAAAAACGCTAAAACCGCGCTAAAAACGCTAGAAATACCGATGAAATCCATAAATTTGTAAAGCCATTTTATTTTTCTTTTTTTGCGTTTTTAGCGTAATTTTCGCGTTTTTAGCGTTACATCCTCCTCCCCGCCCCCAACCTTCAAGTTCAACCTTTCTCTAAGACAACACCATGACCCAACAACTCCAAACCACCATCGACGCCGCCTGGGAAA
>JAYVDN010000581.1:0-4310 GCA_043749385.1 Polaromonas sp. | reverse complement strand
TCCACGCAGGATAGGCAGTCGAAACAGGTTAAAATACGGGGTTGTTCGCAGCGCATGCGGGTCAGTGTCAGTCACTGGCCCAACTATCTGCCAAACTATAACCAACCAGTAGGTGAGTCAAGCAATGGCAGTCGTAGTAAATAAGCCCCTCCCCGAATTTGAAGCAAACGCCACAGGCGGTTTAAAGGTTACCAACACATCCCACCACGGCCACGTCGTCATTTTGTACTTCTACCCCAAGGACAACACCCCCGGTTGCACCACCGAGGCCATGCAGTTCAGGGATAAGCACAAAGAATTCGTCAAAGCCGGGGCTACCGTGTTCGGCGTCAGCCGTGACAACATGGTTTCCCACACCGATTTCAAGGCCAAACTGGAGCTGCCGTTTGAGCTGATTGCCGATACCGAAGAGAAAATGTGCCATGGTTTTGGTGTGGTCAAAAACAAGATCATGTACGGCAAAAAGGTCAAAGGTATCGAGCGCAGCACCTTTTTGATCGGCGCTGATGGCATTTTGAAGGAAGAATGGCGCGGTTTGAAAGTACCCGGCCATGTGGAAGACGTGCTGAAAGCCGTCAAAGCACTCAAAAAAGCGGCTTAAACACCGGTTTTTCAATGCATTTATTGGCGTTTTAGATTTATTTGCAATATTCACAAATATTTCATTGACGTAGAGTGCACCGGGTGTATAGTAATGCTATGCATTTGATACCGACAGCGTTCACCGCGCGTCACATCACCGCCAAAGACGATCAAGCCACCCGGCCTGCTGGGTGGCTTTTTTACTTTTGGAATCTGGCTTTTGTTTCTTTCCCAACCCCCACCCTTCCAATAGGTGTCCTCCCCTATGCCACTGCCTCCCGCCCCCACCCAACGAGCCGCCACCCTGTCCCCCGACGCTTACGACGCGCCAGCGCGCCACAGCACCTCCAAGGCAGCTCGAAAACCCTCCGGGCGCAGCGCCACGTTTGATGACGAAGTTAGCAGCAAACCGCAAGCTCTAGACCTGTTTGACCGCAGCGGCGGCGCGGGCCGTGCCAATACCGGCAGTGCAGAAGCAGATGACAGCAGCTACGATCACAATACGTCAGCCCTGTTCCAACGCCCCGCTGGCAAATCTAAAGCCAAACCAGCCGCTAGCCCAACAGAATATCGCGGGAGCAGCTACGATATAAATAGCACTAAGCCTGCCGCACGCAGCACCCCTGCGCCTGTGCAAGTGCAAACCCAGCCACGGCCACAACCAGCCGCCCCAGTGAAAAAGATCAAAACTTCCGGCCCCACCAAACTCTTCGTGCTAGACACCAACGTGCTGATGCATGACCCGATGAGCCTGTTCCGCTTTGAAGAGCACGACATCTTTTTGCCCATGATCGTGCTGGAAGAACTAGACGGCCACAAAAAAGGCATGACCGAAGTCGCCCGCAACGCCCGTCAGGTCAGCCGCACGCTGGACGCACTGGCCGGCGCCCCGGGTGCCGACATGTCTAAAGGCCTCAAGCTGGATGGCACCGGCCACCGCGGCGCAGGCGGCAGGCTGTTCTTTCAAACCCAACCGCTTAACTACACCCTGCCCTCCAGCCTGCCCCAAGGCAAGGCCGACAACCAGATTTTGGGCGTCGTAGGCGCACTGGGCGAGGCCAAGAAGCCGCAAGAAGTGGTGCTGGTGTCCAAAGACATCAACATGCGCGTCAAGGCCCGCGCCTTGGGCCTGCCCACCGACGACTATCAAAACGACAAAACCCTGGAAGACGGCGACCTGCTGTACTCCGGCGCGATGGCTCTGCCCCTAGATTTTTGGGACAAGCACGGCAAAACGGTGGAGAGCTGGCAGCAAGGCACCCACACCTTCTACCGCGTCACTGGCCCGGCTGTACCCAGCATGCTGGTCAACCAGTTTGTCTATTTTGAAGCCCCCGGCGAGCCCACGCTGTTCGCCCGCGTCACCGAGATACGCGACAAAACCGCCGTGCTCAAAACCCTCAAAGACTACGCCCACGCCAAGAACGCCGTGTGGGGCGTATGCACCCGCAACCGCGAGCAAACCTTTGCCATGAACCTGCTGATGGACCCCGAGGTCGATTTGGTCACCCTGGCCGGTACCGCAGGCACCGGCAAAACCTTGATGGCCTTGGCCGCCGGGCTTACGCAAGTGCTGGACGAGCGCCGCTACAGCGAAATCATCATGACCCGCGCCACAGTGAGCGTGGGCGAAGACATTGGCTTTTTGCCCGGCACCGAAGAGGAAAAAATGGGCCCCTGGATGGGCGCGCTGGACGACAACCTCGAGTTCCTCACCAAAAACGACGCTAACTCCGGCGGCGCAGGCGAGTGGGGCCGCGCCGCCACCAATGAGCTGATCCGCAGCAAGATCAAAATCAAGAGCATGAACTTCATGCGTGGTCGCACGTTCATGAACAAGTACGTCATCATCGACGAGGCGCAAAACCTGACCCCCAAGCAGATGAAAACCCTCATCACCCGCGCAGGGCCAGGCACCAAGATCGTCTGCATGGGCAACCTGGCGCAGATCGACACGCCCTACCTCACCGAAGGCTCATCGGGCATGACCTACGCCGTAGACAAATTCAAAGGCTGGCCACATGGTGGGCACATCACCCTGGCACGGGGTGAACGCTCGCGGTTGGCGGATTTTGCTAGCGAGGTTTTGTAGGGGTTCGCAGTTGGTATACGCAACTGGTCGGGCACTGCTGGCACTCGCTCTGCCGAAGGTACACGCATAGGCTCTGGGAGAGTGAGCGGCAGCCTCGGTCACGGTACGGCGGTTGAAGAATTTGCGCTGCAAAATTTTCCACAAACACGCGCGAATTCAGATGAATTGAAAGCTACCTTGTGTACCGCGCGCCTTGCTCCAAATTTTCATCACAAACACGTTCAACCACCGCTTGCTGGGTTCTGTAGCCAGCAAAACCTAAATCGACACACGGCCTATGCAATCAGATCAGAACAGTGACCCAAGCGACGAAAATTGGTTTTCCTCTCAGGAATACCATGATGCAATTACGGTACTTGGAAGCACGATAACCCCGCTCCATCGACGCATGTTGGCTGCACATGCAGATGCGCCCGATCACATGTTGTCGGTTCGTCAGCTTGATGCTGCGGGCGGCTACAAGTTGGCCAAGGAGTATTTCGAATTGAACTTGTCAAATACTGGGGCAGTTGTGCGGTAACTGGAGTATCTGAACCGAGCGTACTTCGCGCATCACATATCAAACCTTGGCGGGCATGCGACAACCGAGAACGCCCAGACCCGTTCAATGGTCTTTTGCTCGCAGCGCACATTGACGCTTTGTTTGATAAAGGTCTAATTACATTCGATTTCGACGGTCTGATACGGCTATCCCCACTATTGGCGCAGGAGGATATTCGTTTGCTGGGGATTTTGCCAACTATGCGACTACGGCGGATTGACGCGGAGCACAAAGAGTACATGCGGCGCCACCATGAGATATTCCGGTCTGGGGTATTGCTAAAAGATTAGCGACAAAACCCGCAAGCGGTGGTTGAACGTGTTTGTGATGAAAATTTGGAGCAAGGCGCGCGGTACATGAGGTAGCTTTAATGCCATCTGATTTCGCGCGTGTTTGTGGAAAATTTTGCAGTGCAAATTCTTCAACCGCCGCAATGTGACCAAGCTAATGCGTTATTTCCGCTAAGCAACTACATTTGACAATACATACAATCGTATGCATAATTGCAGCCAATGAACTTCACATGGCATGAGTCCAAGCGCGTCACCAATCTTGAAAAACATGGATTTGATTTCGCGCTAGCTGAGCAGGTGTTCAAAGGGCCAACGATGACCCTGGAAGATGCGCGTGATTACAAAGGTGAGCAGCGTTTTAACACCACTGGTTTTTTAGGCATCGCCATCGTCACGATTTGCCACACGGAAACTGACGACGATATCCACATTATTTCTATGCGAAAGGCACAGCCCCATGAAATCGATACTCTCTCCCGCTACCTCTAAGGCTGCCAGTGCTAAACCACCGCGCCTACGCGTAGGCTTGAAAGATGTGAGCCACGAAGAATTTTCGGCAGCGCTCAGCACTCAGCTTGGCAAGCAACGTGTGTCCATCATGCTGGACGGATCGATCATTGCGTTTTTCAAAGCCAAGGCTGGAGAGCGCGGGTACCAGACCCTGATCAATCAGGCGCTGTACCAAGCCATGACAGGCGATCAAATGGAGTCCACGCTGCGCCGGGTGATTCGCGAAGAGTTGCATGCTGCATAGGCCACTAATGTCTATGTGGTGGGCGACCGCCTTTGCGACCATTACACG
>JAYVDN010000580.1:0-1998 GCA_043749385.1 Polaromonas sp. | reverse complement strand
CCATTCGTTGATCAAGGCAATCACCGGGTGCTGGCAATCAGGTGCAAACTCGGTGCTGTTGGCATCTTTGAGGCCCGCCATATTGCGGGCATATTCGATGGTGGCCACCTGCATACCCAGGCAAATGCCCAGGTACGGCACCTTGTTTTCACGGGCGAACTTGGCGGTTTCAATTTTGCCGTCCACGCCGCGCGCGCCAAAGCCGCCGGGTACCAAAATAGCGTCGTATTTGGCCAGCTGCGCGGCACTGGCTGCGTCAATGGTTTCGCTGTCTAAATACGCTATGTTGACCTTGGCGTGGTTCTTCAAGCCTGCGTGGCGCAGCGCCTCGTTGAGTGATTTGTAGCTGTCGCTTAAATCCACATACTTGCCCACCATAGCAATGGTGACTTCGCTCTTAGGATGCTCTACCTCGTGCACCAGCGAATCCCAGCGCTGCAAGTTGGCCGGGGTGGTGGTCAGGCGCAGCTTGTCGCAGATCAAGTCGTCCAGGCCCTGCTCGTGCAGCATGCGGGGCACTTTGTAGATGGTGTCTACATCCCACATGCTGATCACGCCTTCGGGTTGCACATTGGTAAACAAGGATATTTTTTCGGCTTCGTCCGAGGGAATGGCGCGGTCGGCGCGGCACAGCAGCGCGTCGGGCTGGATACCGATCTCGCGCAGTTTTTGCACCGTGTGCTGGGTCGGCTTGGTTTTGAGCTCGCCAGCGGCTTTGATAAAGGGAACGTAGGTCAGGTGGACAAAGGCTGTGTTGCCTGCACCACCGCGCAAATTCAGTTGGCGCGCGGCTTCTAAAAACGGCAAGGACTCAATATCGCCCACGGTGCCGCCAATCTCGACAATCGCCACGTCCACCGCCTCAGGCGTGCCAACGCCTGCGCCGCGCTTGATGAAGTCCTGGATCTCGTTGGTGATGTGGGGAATGACCTGCACGGTTTTACCCAAATAGTCGCCCCGGCGCTCTTTCTCCAGCACCGACTTGTAGATTTGGCCGGTGGTGAAGTTGTTGGCCTTCTTCATGCGCGTGTCGATAAAGCGCTCGTAGTGGCCCAAGTCCAGGTCGGTCTCAGCGCCGTCGTCGGTGACAAACACCTCGCCGTGCTGAAACGGCGACATGGTGCCCGGATCAACGTTGATATAAGGATGCAGCTTGATGAGGGTGACTTTGAGGCGGCGCGACTCAAGGATGGCGGCGAGGGAGGCGGAGGCGATTCCCTTGCCCAGGGAACTCACTACACCGCCGGTGACGAAGACGAATTTGGTCATGTCTGTAGCCCAGAGTGCTTACTTCTGGGTCTGTGGAAATAGAGATTATAGGAGAGCCGGGGCAGGCAAATTCGTCGCTTATCATTTCCCACCGCGCTTTGGCTAATTTATCCCGGCGATTTGCCCTTTTGGGCCCCCTCATTACATGATTTGACGCTATGACTACACCCGTAACCACATTTGGCACCCCTTTGTCCCCCCACGCCACCAAAGTCATGCTGCTCGGCAGCGGCGAGCTGGGCAAAGAAGTCATCATTGCCTTGCAACGCCTGGGCGTAGAAACCATTGCCGTAGACCGCTACGACAACGCCCCCGGCCACCAGGTAGCCCACCACGCCCGCACCATCACCATGAGCGACCCGGCGCAGCTGAAAGCGCTGATAGAGGCCGAGCGCCCTGACCTGGTGGTACCCGAGATTGAAGCCATCGCCACGCCCATGCTAGAGCAGCTGGAGGCTGCCGGCACGGTGCGCGTGATACCCACCGCCCGTGCGGCCCGCCTGACGATGGACCGCGAAGGCATTCGCCGCTTGGCGGCTGAAACCCTAGGCCTGCCCACCAGCCCCTATGTGTTTTGCGATTCATTACTTGAATTGCAAGCCGCCATCGACAGCAAAGTGGGTTACCCCTGCATTGTCAAGCCGGTGATGAGTTCGTCGGGCAAAGGGCAAAGCAAAATCAGCACCGCTGTAGATGTGAAAGCCGCCTGGGACTACGCCATGGCTGGTG
>JAYVDN010000579.1:0-2859 GCA_043749385.1 Polaromonas sp. | reverse complement strand
TCATGACCTCGCCAGCAGGCCGTATGAGTCCGTTCCAGCAGGCGCAGATGTTCAGCCTGATGGATGCGAACATTTTTAACATAGCGGTAGACGGCGTGTTTGACGACTGCCAGGACATGGTGAAAGCCGTGTCCAATGATTTGGAGTTCAAACGCAAGTACAAGATTGGCACCGTCAACAGCATCAACTGGGCGCGTTTGCTGGCGCAGGTGGTGTACTACTTTGCAGGGTATTTTCAGGCTACGCAATCTGCCCCTACGCTTCCTGCTGCGCATGGTGCGCTGCCCCCCGAGGGGGCTCTCGCGCCTAGGGGCGGCCCGTCGGCGCTCGGCAATCCTCACAAAGTTAGTTTCGCAGTACCCAGCGGAAATTTTGGCAACGTGTGCGCTGGCCACGTAGCGCGCATGATGGGCCTGCCGATTGACAAACTCGTGGTAGCCACCAACGAGAACGATGTGCTCGACGAGTTCTTTCGCACCGGCGTGTACCGGGTGCGCGGAAGTAGCGATACGCACGAGACTTCCAGCCCGTCGATGGATATTTCCAAGGCGAGCAATTTTGAACGCTTTGTGTTTGACCTGCTGGGCCGCGACGGCGCTAAGACGAAAGATCTGTTCAGCACGCAAATCAATACCAATGGGCTGTTTGACTTGAGCGCAGACGCAGCTTTCAAAGACGCGGCGACACAATACGGTTTTGTCAGCGGAAAAAGCACCCATGCGGACCGCTTGACGACGATCAAAGACGTGTTTGCCAAGCATAACGTGATGATCGACACCCACACCGCCGACGGTGTGAAAGTAGCGCGTGAGCACCTTACCCCAGGTGTGCCCATGATCGTGCTGGAAACGGCGCTGCCCATCAAGTTTGCTGCAACCATAGTCGAGGCTTTGGGCCGTGAGCCCGATCGCCCAGCCAAGTTTATCGGCATTGAGGCATTGCCCAAAAGGGTGGTAAACATGCCAGCTGATGTGGCGCAGATCAAAGCCTTTATTGTTCAAAATACATAACAAATACCTTGTTGGTTCAATAAAATATCTCGGGAGCAGCTATTTAACAAATAGCGCATCCCATCATTTATTTCTCGTTTTGTAGTGAATTCGCAAATGAAAGTCATAGGCTTTGCAGGTTTTTCTGGGTCAGGCAAAACCACCTTGGTAGAGGCCTTGATACCGGCGCTCAAAGCGCGCGGCCTGCGGGTCAGTGTGGTCAAGCATGCGCACCACAAGTTTGATATCGACCATGCGGGCAAAGACACCTATCGCCACCGCGAGGCGGGTGCCTTTGAGGTGGTGGTGGCATCCAGCAAACGGCTGGCCTTGGTGCGCGAGTTTGAAGCGCCCGGTCAGCTCAAGGTGCACCACCTGATTGCTGAACTGTACGACGGGGTAGACTGGGTGCTGGTGGAGGGCTTTAAAGAAAGCGACCTGCATAAAATCGAGGTTTGGCGGCCTAGCCATAACAAGCCTGCGCTGTACAACCAGGACGACTTTATTGTGGCGATTGCCACCGACGCGCCTGAGCAAATCACCCCAGGCACACTGCGCCCTGTGCTGGATGTGAACCAGCCCGAGCAAATTGCGCAGTGGCTGGTGGACAATGGCGACAGGTTCAACTACAACTCCGAAATGTACATTTGATTTTGCACAGCGCATCGCCATGAACAGCCCCGCTAAATTCGCCCCCCTCCGATCGCTAGACGACGCGCTGACAGATTTACTGGGACGTGTAACGCCGTTGGAGGGCAGCGAGTCGGTATCTACTTTTGACGCAGACCGCCGCGTGCTGGCGCAAGACCTAGTCTCGGCTTTGAATGTGCCCGGCTTTGATAACAGCGCGATGGACGGCTACGCCCTGCGCTGCGCTGATTGCCTTGAACCTGGTGCCGTGCTGCGTGTAGCCCAGCGCATCCCCGCAGGCCATTTTGGCCAGACCTTGCATGCGGGTGAGGCTGCACGCATCTTCACCGGCGCGCCCATTCCACCGGGTGCTGACGCGGTGGTGATGCAAGAGGATTGCACCGATTTGGGCGACGGCACGGTGCGCGTAAATGCGGTGCCCAGCGCCGCCCAATGGCTGCGCCGCGCAGGGGAAGACATTACTCGAGGTGCCGTAGTGCTACGTAAAGGGGAGCTGCTCTCGCCTGCTTCGCTTGGGCTGGCGGCCAGTATCGGTCTTGATAAGCTGCCAGTGAGCAGGCGTGCCAAGGTAGCCTTGTTTTCTACCGGCGATGAGCTGGTGATGCCGGGCGATGTCGCGCCCCATGCCATGCCCCCCGGTGCCATTTACAACAGCAACCGTTTCTTTCTGCGCGCCTTGCTGCTGCGCGCAGGCTGCGAGGTCACCGACATGGGCATCGTGCCCGACCAGCGCGAGGCCACGCTGGCGGCGCTACAAAGCGCCGCCGCCCAGCATGATCTCATCTTGACCAGTGGCGGCGTGAGCGTGGGTGAAGAAGACCATATCAAGCCCGCTGTGCAGCAGCTGGGCTCGCTCGACCTGTGGAGCATCAGCATGAAGCCTGGCAAGCCGTTTGCCTATGGGCGCGTGGGCAACAGCCATTTTGTAGGTTTGCCGGGCAACCCGGTGTCCAGCTTCGTCACTTTTTTGCTGCTGGTGCGCCCCGTGCTCGCCAAGCTGCATGGTCAGCGTGATGCGTTTGATGCTATTTCTTCTGTAGCTTCTCGCGCAGATTTTAATTGGCCTAAGGCCGACAAACGCCGTGAATTCTTGCGTGTCAAGCGCAATGCCCATGGCGGCGTGGAGGTGTACCCCAACCAAAGCTCAGGTGTGCTTACCTCTGCCGTGTGGGCGGACGGTTTGATCGATAACCCGGCGGGCACCACGATTGCACAAGGC
>JAYVDN010000578.1:0-2074 GCA_043749385.1 Polaromonas sp. | reverse complement strand
TCACAAGTTTTCCAGTGACCGGGTTTACTACTACCATTGCTCCAGCAGTTCAAAACGCGCTGTGGAGTACCTTCCCAACAGTGAGCAACGCGCAGGGTGACAAGCTGAAAAATGTGGTGATGAATCTCAGCGGTGGCGATCGTCCGTTTTACAAAGAAGGCTGGGCTAATGCGGGTAACCAAGGCAACATCTGGGCTTCACTGGGTGGCAACGGCGATATTAGCGGTATTTTGAATGGCAATATCTTGGACACCACACAGCTGTTCTACAAAGTGGATGCATCGAGCACCAGCAACACCACCGTAGACACCGCCTTTAACGCAGCCGCTTTCAAGATCGCTCCCACCGCTAACGTCAACCGCCTGCGCCGCGATGGCATGCGCTGGATACCACTGACCAGCGCTGACATCGGTATCCCTGTGGTGTCGATCCACACCTTGGGCGACTTGTTTGTACCATTCAAAATGGAGCAGGTGTATGCCGCCCGCGCCAAGGCTAAAGGCACCGACAAATGGCTGGTGCAGCGCGCCATACGTGACGTAGGTCACTGCGCCTTCACCGCCGCAGAAGCTATTACTGCCTTCGACGACATGGTCAAGTGGGAAGCAGGTGGTGCCAAGCCCGCCGGTGACGACGTAAGCACTGCCGCCACTTTGGCATCACCTAGTTATGGCTGTACTTTCACCAAGAACACCCCTAGCCTTGAGGACTTTACTGCCCCGGCCATCCGCGCTGGATTCCAGGCCAATTACCCTGCGTGCCCATAAGCGCCGGGTTCGCTATTTCTTTGAAAAGGGGCCTTCGGGCCCCTTTTTCCTGCGCCAAAGGTTTCAATAACGCACATCGTTTTAGGTGCCATGGCTTAAACACAGACCTTATCGTGCGATCGCCCAAGGTTATGCACTTATTGCATGCATAGGTATTTGCAAATTCAGGGTTTACCCTTAATCTACGCTTATCGCACTGCAAAGTGCTACGCCGTCGAAAGGACTGCACCATGAACCGTATCAACCAAATTTTCTCCGCCTTGTTTGCCACCAGCCAACCAGCATCGATATCTGTCAGCACCGCATGCAGCCTATTAAAGCGTGCAAACCACGCCCGTGGCCAAAGCAGCTATGAGGCAGCCCAATTGCGTGCCAATGCCAAGCTCATGCTGAGCGTGCTGCGCTAAAGAAAAAGCCCCGACAACTTGCGTTATCGGGGCTTTCAGTTTGGCGGAAACGGAGTCCCCCTCCGCCTAACTCTCAGATAATCTCATGTTGTCTCATTTTAGAGAATTTACCAATGAAAAAATAGAATAGGTTGTCTTGCGTAGTCTCACGTAAAACCATACAATCGCACTACTTCGGATGGGTAGGAGTGTGGGTAAATTTAAGCCGCATCCGAGGCTAAACCCTTACTGGTAAACACTTATGGCGCGCAAAGCTGACAGACTCAACTCACTACAGATTAAGAACCTCTCTAAACCCGGTTATCACTGTGATGGCGGTGGGCTGTACCTACAGGTAAGCCAGTCTGGTTCTAAGAGCTGGGTGATGCGTTACACGCTGGCAGGCAAACCGCGCGAAATGGGCTTAGGTTCGCTAAATGCCTTTGGCTTGGCAGAGGCTAGGCAGCGCGCCCGTGACAAAAGACAGTTACTTGCGGATGGTGTAGACCCCATTGGTAAACGCAAAGACGAAATACTGCAAAGCCAGCTAGCCGCTGCGAACGTCATTACCTTCGACAAAGCCGCCGCTACCTTCATTGAAGTCAATAGCTCAGGATGGCGTAACGCAAAGCACGGCGACCAATGGCGCAATACGTTGGCAACCTATGCAAGCCCGGTGATCGGCAAAATACCAGTTTCCGAAGTAACCACGGCTTTGGTAATGCGAATCCTAGAGCCAATATGGTCAACAAAAAACGAGACTGCAACCCGTGTGCGTGGGCGTATTGAAAAGGTGCTCGACTGGGCGAAAGTGCAGGGCTACCGTACAGGCGATAACCCAGCCGCATGGCGTGGCCACTTATCCGAAGCATTGCCTAAGCCCTCCAAAGTAGCAGACGCAGGCCATCACGCAGCTCTACC
>JAYVDN010000577.1:0-4521 GCA_043749385.1 Polaromonas sp. | reverse complement strand
TGGCGCAAATTCACCGCGCTGCCAACCTGTTTCGCTCGCTGGGTGTGGGGCCGGGTGATGCGGTGGCCATACTGGCCCCCAATATTCCCGAGACGCAGTTTGCCCTGTGGGGCGCGCAACTGGCCTGCAAGGCCTGCCCCATTAACTACCTGCTCCAGCCCGATCACATAGCGGCCTTGCTCGTGGCCAGCCAGGCCAAAGTCATCGTGGCGCTGGGGCCTAACGATGAACTCAATCTGTGGCCTACGCTGGAAAAAGTGCTGGCGCTCCAGCCACTGCCCGTGCTGCAAATCAAGGTCGGCGACACCGTAGCACCGGGCATGCCGGTATTCCAGGACCTGCTGGCCCAGCACAGTGACACGCTGGACTTTGACCCGCAGCTCACCCCCGAGCGTATCGCCGCCTGCTACCACACCGGCGGCACCACTGGCGCGCCCAAGCTGGCGCAGCACAGTCACGGCAACGAGGCCCATAGCTCTTGGTTTGCGCACTATTTTTATGGTTTTGATGAACATACGGTGGAGATCAACGGCTTTCCACTGTTCCATGTGGCCGGCGCATTCGTTTATGGCCTGTCGCTCTTGGCTGTAGGTGCCACCCAAGTGCTACCCACTTTGAGCGGCATGCGCAACGCCGCCTTCACCAAAAACTACTGGAAGTTCTGCCAGCGTGAGCAAGTGACGGCGCTGGCCTGCGTGCCGACCATCTTGGCCACCTTGGCGAACCTGCCCGTGGACGCGGACATCCGCTCGGTGCGCATCGCCTACACCGGTGGCTCGCCCCTGCCCAGTGCCTTGGCCGCGCAGTTTGAGGCCACACTGGGCATCCCCGTACGCAATATGCTGGGCATGACCGAGAGCGCCGGCTTGATCTGTATTGAGCTGGCCACTGCACCGCGCCTGCCTGGCTCCACCGGCCTGCGCCTGCCCTATACCGAGGTGCGTGCCGTGCCTTGGCGAGACGGCGCAGCGCATTTGCAAGAGTGCTGCCCCGCAGGCCAAACCGGCGTGATCGTTGTGCGCGGCCCCCAGGTAAGCCCCGGCTACACCGATGCCGCGCGCGATGCGGGCATGTTCAGCCTGGACGCAAGTGGCCAGCGCTGGCTGGTCTCTGGCGACCTGGGGCATATCGACCGGGAAGGCTGCATCCATGTGACGGGCCGCGCCAAAGACGTGATCATTCGCGGCTCGCACAATATCGACCCCGGTTTGGTGGAGGACGCGTTTTTAGCCCACCCTGCAGTGGCCATGTGTGCCGTAGTGGGCGAGCCCGATGCCTATGCAGGCGAGCTGCCGGTAGCCTTTGTCACCCTCAAACCCGGCCTGCATTGCGAGGCTGCCACCTTGCTGGCAGAGGTAGCCCCGCAGGTGTACGAGCGACCCGCCACCCCCAAGCGCGTGACGATTCTAGAGGCTATGCCCATCACGGCCATTGGCAAAATCTACAAACCCACCCTGCGCCTGCGCGCCCTGGAAACCAAGCTGGCCGAGATGCTGGCCGACGTGCCCCAGGCCACCGTCACCGGGCAAGAGCAGGGCGGTACGCTGTCGGCCCAGGTGCTACTGGCCTGGCCCTATGACCCGGGGCTCGAGCAGCAGATGCGCGCGCGACTGGCCGCCATCGCACTGGAGATTAGTTTTGTGTTCACTGGCTCCCCATGACCTGCTTTTTGCAAATAGGCAACTGTTGCCCTCCGTTTACCGGCGGCTGTTTAGGCGGCACATAGCGAAAACCTGCTTTGGTACCTAAATTCGCATAATTTAGTGAGCTTCTGACGGCTACGGGCCATTCGCCAGACATGAAAATCCCTCAAAAGATTCGATTTTTGAGCTATTTTAGGATACTAATCGGGCCGCAGACCAATAGAATATCGCGGGAGCAGCTACTGTATATGTAGCGCATACAAGTGGGCAAGCAGGCCCTTTTAGCCGATCCCGCAACTACATTCGTGCCAATCAACTCAGTGGGGACGGGCAGGCGCGCAGTGTTACAAGTGAGCGAGTGGAACTACTGTGGGGTAGGCACCCCATGCAAATCACGCAGCCCCGTTTTGCTGGCACGCGCGCCCTACCAGCCGCCCTTGGTTAACCATTCACCGAGCGTATCAAAGGTTTCTACGCCCCAAAAAGGCTCGCCGTCCACCACCACCGTGGGCGAGCCGAAAATACCAGCCTTCAGAGATGCGTCTACCGCATTGCGCAGCAAAGGCCCCGACGCGTCACTCTGCATGCCTTGTCGCAACCAGGCCGCATCCATGCCAGCAGGCAGCGCAATAGCAGCTAAAGACTCCAGCGTGGAAAGGTCACGCCCTTCTACCCAGTAGGCGTGGTAGAGCGCATGCACGAACAGCGCAGCCAGCTCGGGGCGCTGCTGCTTGACCCAGTAGAAAGCGCGCCCCACTGCGCGCGGGTCCATCGCCGGGGCATCTACCGCCCGTTGCAGTTGCAGGCCGTGACGGCGCATGTAGCGCTGGGCATCGCGTCGAATGTAGTCGCCCTTCAAGGGGGTATCCAGCAAGGGCTTGAGCCCCATCACCTTCATCACCGATACGCCCAGCAACATGGCATGCCATTCCACCCTGCGGCCATGTTTAGCAGCCAGTGCCTCTATGCGCAGCGATGCGAAGTAGCCGAATGGAGAGATAAAGTCGAAATAAAAATGCAGGGGCGCTACAGGCGTGGTCATGGTGAATACGGGTGCCGTGGTGGATGAAGAATGAGGCGCAGCTCAGCAGCAGAATCTTACCAAGTGCAAGCTTGGGGTCACAGTTTGCCGTTAGTATGGAAAGATGCACTTTTCCCCTCTACCCGCATCCATTTGGCATACCCTTCGTCAAATCCTGTGTGCTGCGCTAATGATAGCTGCTTGCGCTTCATTGGCAAAGGCTGAAGGCGTAGCAGCACCTGTCAATCAACCCAGTTTTGCATTTTTTTACGGCAAAGACATCCCGTGGGAGAGTCTGGGCGCTTTTGACATTGCCGTGGTCGAGCCGGGTAACGTGACCCCCTTGCCTACCGGGCCGGGTTGGTCGCACCGCCTCAATCCTGCCACTCAGGTGGCGGCCTACATTGCCATTGGCGAGGTGCATCCTACACGCCCTTATTTCAAAAAAATGCACCCCGAATGGACACTGGGTGAAAATAAAGACTGGAACTCCATCGTGGTCGATCAGGCCGCACCGGGCTGGCGAGAGTTTTATTTGAAAGAAGTCATTGCACCGCTATGGCAGCAGGGCTACCGCGCGTTTTTTCTGGACACACTGGACTCCTTCCACCTGGTGGCTAAAACGCCCCAGGCCAAGGCTGCCCAGGTGGATGGCATGGTGCAATTGGTGCGATCCATCAAGTCCGCCTACCCGCAGGCCAAGCTGGTTTTTAACCGGGGTTTTGAGATCTTGCCGCAAGTGCACACCCAGGCCTATGCAGTAGTGGCCGAGTCCCTGTTTCAGGGCTGGGACGCTGGCAAGCAAAGCTACCGGGAGGTGCCGCAAGCCGACCGAGACTGGCTCTGGGGCCAGCTGAAAAAATGCAAAGACGAGTACGGCCTGCCTGTGGTCAGCATTGACTACGTGCCGCCCGAGAACCGTGCCCTGGCCCGCGAAACCGCGCAAAAAATCAAGGCCTTGGGTGCAGTTCCTTGGGTGACCAACCCGGCGCTGGACATGTTAGGTATCGGTCAGGTGGAGGTGATCGCGCGCCAGATACTGGCGCTGCACGACGAACCTGGCCATCTCGGCGACGTGGCCCTGCACGAGATCCATCGCCTGGCCACCATGCCGCTGAACTATTTGGGACTGGACGTGCGTTATGTATATGTCGACTCGGACGAGCTCAAGCAGATTAATTCGCTACCCTTAGCTGGGCGCTACGCCGGGGTGCTGACGTGGTTTAACCGAGGTACCTTCCCAGAGACTGCCCAGATGCTCAAAACCATGCAGGCCGCACGCTCGCAGGGCGTGCCCCTGGTGATCGTTGGCGCCATGCCAGGCGAAGCCTTGTTGGAGCCACTGGGGATCACCGCTGGCACGCCGGAACGGGTCAATGTGGCCCTGAAGCTGGAGAAATTCTCAACCCACGTGGGTTTTGAGATCGAGCCCAAACCCATCGTCAGCGCCTTGACGCCCTTGCTGGTGCGCGGCGGCACGCCCTGGCTGCGGGTGACCGCGCCCAGCGGCCGCTACGCCGATGCAATTGCCATCACCCCCTGGGGAGCCTACGCTGTCGAGCGCTATTGGAAGGTGGATTTGAGCCAAAATCAAGGCGCACGCTGGGCGGTCAACCCGATTGAGTTTTTCAGAGCCGCGCTGCGCATTGACGGCCAAGTACCCATGCCCGATGTAACGACCGAGACCGGGCGGCGACTGCAGTTGGTGCACGTGGACGGTGACGGTTTTGCCAACCGCGCTGAAATCCCCGGTACGCCGCTGGCCAGCGAGGTGATGCTGACCGAGTTTTTGCAACGCTATAAATTTCCCAGCACGGTCTCGGTCATTGAGGGCGAGGTGGCGGCCAGCGGCCTGTA
>JAYVDN010000576.1:0-2488 GCA_043749385.1 Polaromonas sp. | reverse complement strand
CGCCGGTCTTGCCCGTGGCGGGCAATCTGGCGCATGACTTTGGCCAGATCGTCGTCGTTGGTGAAGATGGCCCCGCCATCGCCATAGCAGCCCAGCGGCTTGCTGGGGAAAAAGCTGGCGCAGGCAATGGTGCTGAGGTTGCAGCTCTTGCGGCCCTTATAGGTGGCGCCAAAGCTTTGCGCGGCATCTTCGATCACAGGGATGCCATGTTTGGCGGCAATGACGTTGATGGCGTCAAAGTCAGCGCACTGACCGTACAGGCTGACCGGAATGATGGCTTTGGTTCGCGGTGTGATGGCCGCCTCAAGCAACTTGGGGTCCAGGTTGTAAGTGCGCGGGTCGATGTCCACATAGACCGGTTTGGCACCGAGCAGGGCTACGGTTTCGGCGGTGGCAATGTAGGTAAAGCCCGGGGTGATGACTTCGTCACCGGGGCCAATGCCGAGCGCCATTTGGGCAATCTGCAGCGCATCTGTTCCATTGGCAACGGTGATGCAATATTTGGCGCCGACAAACGCAGCAAGCTTTGCTTCTAGTTCTGCTACTTCAGGACCGAGGATGTATTGGCCGTGGTGGAGTACGCGGTGGATGTTGCGCTCCAGTTGCGGGCGCAGTTTGTCTTGCTGCGCGGCCAGGTCCATAAAGTCGATGGCTTTCGGCTGCTGCGGGGTTTGGAGGTATTGTTGCGGTGTGATGGTGTGCTGGGGGTAGCGTTCACACAGTGCGCCGTCGCGGGTGAGCAGTTTGATGCTGCCCGGTTTAAACCGGCCCAAGGCACGAATGAGTTGCTCGTCTTCGGGGTCGGGGCTGTCAAATACGTTGCCGTCTTCGGCCAGGGCGGCTAGCCAGTGTTTGTCGGCGGCGAAGGTTTTGAGCAAATTGCGTGTTTGCTGCTCCAGTTGTCTGGTTGTAATGACCAAACCGGTGCTCGCATGGCTTCTCCGCAATTCACTGCGCGTGACGTATTCAAGGGTTTGGACACTCCCGGCATATAGCCATAGGCGCGCGCCTTGGTATAGGCATTGGGTTGTAGCGAGGTCCGCGTCTTTGAAAAAAAGTTGACGTTTGGTACAAATGTCAACAGCGACGTTGATGTCTAAAAGTAAATCCATAGCGTTTAGCGGTCTTCGCGTAGGGCAAACGCTTCAATGCGCTCCAGAGTCTTGGCCGAAATGGGGGGGAGTTGGTCGTCTGGTGGCAAAGGGGCGTTTCGTATTGCGTCCAGATGAGTACGCATTTGCGCCGCCCGCTCAAGTACCTCGGGTGGCAGGTTGTAGGGGTTAGGCTGGTTGACGATTTCATCGTCGGGCACTTCAACCACGAGGCGCAGGCGATCATGCTTAAGCAGCAAGGGCTGGACAAACTCAAGACGCCCTTGGTCGTAAATGGCTTCTACTTGCATGATTGATTCTCCAGAACAGTTAGTTCATCATTTTGCAACTGATACCGCATACCCGTGGCGGCACAGGTGGCCATGCCTTGGCCGGTTAACGGTAGATTGAGCTTTTCACCATGTTGGCTCATCCAGCCGATTTGCCTTGCCGGCACGCCAGCCATCAGGGCATAGGGTTTTACATCGCGGTTGATGACGGCCCCGGCGGCCACAAAGGCGTATTCGCCCAGGGTGGTGCCGCAGACTATCGTGCAGTTGGCACCCAGCGTGACGCCGCGCCTGACCAGGGTGTTGCGGTATTCGTCCTTGCGGCTCACGGCAGAGCGGGGGTTGTACACGTTGGTGAAGACCATGCTGGGGCCGCAAAACACGTCGTCTTCCAGGACGACGTTGTCGTACACCGAGACGTTGTTTTGAATCTTGCAGTTATTGCCGATCACCACGCGGTTGCCCACAAATACGTTCTGACCAAAGGAGCAATCACGGCCAATTTTGGCGCCGCCGCAGATGTGTACCCAGTGCCAGATGCGGCTGCCGTCGCCAATTTGGGCGCCTTCGTCAATGATGGCGCTGGGGTGGGCGGTGTAGCTCATGCCAGCAGGCGTTTGACGTAGGGGTGTGCATCCGCACCAGGCGAGGCAATTTTTGCCGTACGGATGACGTTGACCGTTTCAATGCAGTGGCGGGCATCGTCCAGCCCGTAGCCACGGCCCGCAAGAATTTCGCGGTAGCTGGTCGTGTGCAGGTCGGTAAAGCCTTCGGAGAATTCAAGCTGTTCGCCGCTGATGTCGATATTGCGGTAAGTGGGCTTTTTGCCCTTCACTTCGTCGGGCAGGTCGTTGGCGTCTATGGAGAGAAACCAGCGTACGCGGGCACGTTCGTATTCCAGGTAGCCTGCGGCCTTGGCTTCGCCGCTGTAGTGCACCACGTTTTGCTGCAGATTGCCAAAGATGAAGTGCAGCATGTCGTAGAAGTGCACGCCAATGTTGGTGGCTATGCCGAAGGACTTGCGCGGATCACCCTTCCAGCTTTCGGCGTACCACTTGCCGCGCGAGGTGATGTAAGTGAGCTCGACGTCGAACTTCGTGTCCTTTG
>JAYVDN010000575.1:0-15294 GCA_043749385.1 Polaromonas sp. | reverse complement strand
ATCTGCGTCGGCTTGTTTCGCAGCGAGTTTTTGTTCATGGGCCGCGAGTCAAAGGGGCTGGGCAAACTGCCTGACGAAGAAGAACAGTACCAGGCCTACCGCAAGGCGATTGAGGGCATGCAAGGTTTGCCGGTGACGATACGCACGGTAGACGTAGGGGCCGACAAACCGCTGGACGCGCACGGCGACAAAGGCAGCGCGCACCTGAACCCGGCCCTGGGCCTGCGTGCCATCCGCTGGAGCCTGTCGGAGCCCGCCATGTTCCGCACCCAGCTGCGTGCTATTTTGCGCGCCGCCGCGCACGGCAAGGTCAACCTGCTGATCCCCATGCTGTGCGCCACCAGCGAGATCCGCAAAACACTGCGCCAGCTGGACCTGGCCCGCGCAGAGCTGGACAACCGGGGCGCGGTGTATGGCGACGTGCAGCTGGGCGCGATGATCGAGATTCCAGCCGCCGCCCTGTCGCTGCCCGCCTTCCTCAAATATTTCGACTTTTTATCCATCGGCACCAACGACCTGATCCAGTACACGCTGGCCATCGACCGGGCTGATGAAAGCGTGGCGCATTTGTATGACCCATTGCACCCCGCCGTGCTACAGCTCATAGCGCAAACCATCGCTGCCTGCAACGCGCAGGGCAAGGGCGTGAGCGTGTGCGGCGAGATGGCGGGCGATGCGGGCATGACACGCCTGCTGCTGGGCATGGGCCTGCGCACCTTCTCCATGCACCCGGCGCAGCTGATGGCGGTCAAGCAAGAGGTGCTGCGCGCCGACACTGCCAAACTGCAAAGTCTGGCTGCGCGGGTACTGTGCGCGGACGATCCAGCGGCCGAATTGGCCAGCTAGTTCGCACCCTTATTCGCTACTATATCAGTAGCTGCTCCCGCGATGTTTTAAAGGGCTAACACCCTATTTACCTTGCAACAATGCCATCAAAACAGGTGCTGGTGACAAAGTCCAGCATCTGTGCATTGCTGTACTGGCCGCTGACCTTTAAAAACTCCAGCACCGGGTCGCAGGCGCGGGCGTACAGGGTGTAGAGCACCACCACAGCGGGCAACTGGGCGCTGATATGCCCCGCCTCTTGCGCCGCCTCGATCCAGCCGCCCAGCGTGTCGCTGATGTCCATCAAGCCATCCACATAGCCACGGTGCGCAGTGAGGGTGGCGCGCAGGCTGGAGTTTTGGCTGGGCAGGTTGGGCATCTCTCCGGCCAGTTTGAGGGCCATCATCCAGCGAGCGGCGACTTTGAGCTTGTCTACAGCGGCCAGCTTGGGGCTCACGGTGCCTAAAAAATCATGCGCGCGCTGCATCATGCGCACCATGGCGGCGGCGGCCAGGTCCTCTTTGCTGGGAAAGTGCTTGTACAGCGAGGCCTTGGCCACGCCTACCTCGGCGGCCACTTCGTCCACGGTCATCGCGTCAAAACCTTTGTCGGCCAGCATGCGGTTGACTACGTCCACAATCGCCTCCTCCCGCGCCAGCAACATTTGCTGCTTGAAGCTGGGCTTGGGCGCGGCCACTTGGGCACTGGCTTTGGCCGCGCCTTGTAAATGCGCAGCGGGGGCGTGCGGCTTGGATTTAGGCTTGGGGACGGCCTTGCCAGTGACCTCTGCCGCAGGGTGAGCGCCGGCCATAGCGCTCTTGCGCAGCCGGGGGGTAGGTTGGAGTGGGGCCATGAATGTGTTGCCTAGGTATTTGAAGTATTGTACGCAAAAGTCACAAAGCGTTCAAATGAATCATTGTGTAACTTATTGGTATTTTTAATACTGATCAGTATTTATTTAGAATTGTTAGTATATATTCCACTTCCTAACCCATCGTTAGACGCGCGGCAGCCCACCGGTTGCCTGTTTTTTGATCAACCAGGAGCAATGCATATGAAACGTCAATTCTTGAAATATGTTCTCGCTGCCAGCGCAGCACTCACCCTCGCCGCCTGCGGTAGCAGTGATGACCCGGCGCCGACGCCAACGCCCGCACCGACTAAAAATATCGTCGAACTGGCGCAGGGCACCCCAGACCTGAGCATTTTGGTCGAAGCGGTCGTGGCAGCGGGCCTCCCGCCCACCTTGAGTGGCACGGGCCCATTTACGGTATTTGCCCCCACCAATGCTGCCTTCGCCGCAGCGCTGACTGAGTTGGGCTTGACCAAAGCAGAGTTGTTAGCTCCAGCCAACAAGCCACTGCTCACCCAAATTTTGACCTACCATGTGGTCTCTGGCAAGGTGCTCAAGGCACAGGTGCCCGTAGGTACACCCATTGTGACTCTGCAAGGCGAATCGTTCACTGTAGACTCCACGCTGGCCATTACGGACCAACGCGGCCGCAAAGCCAATATCACTGCTACCGACATTGTGGCCACCAACGGCGTGGTGCATGTGATCGACAAAGTGATTTTGCCGACCAATAAAAACGTGGTGCAAGTGGCCCAAGGCAACCCCGACTTCAGCGTGTTGGTAGAGGCTGTGGTGGCGGCGGGCTTGGCTCCCACTTTGAGTGGCACCGGCCCCTTCACTGTATTTGCACCTACCAATGCCGCCTTTACCGCCGCACTGACCGAGTTGGGATTGACCAAGGCCCAGCTGTTGGATGCTGCCAACAAACCACTTCTGACCAAGATTTTGACCTACCACGTCGTCTCAGGCAAAGTGCTCAAGGCGCAAGTACCCGTAGGCACACCCATCACGACGCTGCAAACCGAGACCTTCACGGTGGACTCCACCCTGACGATCACCGATCAACGCGGTCGTAAAGCCAAAATTGTTGCAACCGACATTGCCGCCACCAACGGCGTAGTGCATGTGATCGACAAGGTGATCTTGCCGAAACCATAACGGGGCGAGCTATCCGCTCACACCGTTTTCGCGGGCCAGGCTACCGCTGGGCCCTGTTTTTTAGTCCTTCTCTCTCTCTTAAGGAAAACCCATGAAAAAATCTCTTATAGCTCTCGCATTAGGTCTGGGCATGTCGGTCAGCGCCATGGCGCAAGACATTGTGGACGTCGCCTCCAAAGCTGGCAGCTTCAACACCTTGGTAGCAGCCGTCAAAGCTGCCGGTTTGGTAGACACATTGAAAGGCCCGGGCCCATTTACGGTATTTGCGCCCACGGACGAAGCGTTTGCCAAAATCCCCAAGGCCACATTGGACGGTTTGCTGAAAGACAAAGCCGCACTCTCCAAAATCTTGACGTACCACGTGGTGTCTGGAAAAGTGATGGCCGCTGACGTGAAAGCTGGCAAGGTGAAAACAGTGAACGGTCAAGAGCTGACCATCAAAACCGACGGCGGCGTCATGGTAGACGGCGCTAAAGTGGTGGCCACCGACGTAGCTGCCACCAATGGTGTGATCCATGTAATCGATACGGTTCTGCTGCCCAAGTAATTTTCCAACCCTCGACTGATAGCTGCTAGCGTTTACAAAAAGCGCTGGTGGCTATTTTTTTGTTCTGCGCACACGTGTGGATCACCCTGGCTGCAGTTGCACCACCGCAGCGCGCATCAACGCCGCCGTCAAACTGTCAAGCACATCCGACTCCAGGTTCCAGCAGTGCCAATACAGCTGCACCGCCAAGCTGTGCGCAGGCGCTACGTTCGCCAAGCGGCCCGCATCTATCAAGGGTTGAACCAACAGCGCTGGCACCACGCTGACGCCCCAGCCCGACAACACGGCACGCACCTGCGCCTCTGAGCTGGGCACAAACATTTGGCTGAGTGCCACACGCTTGAGACCAAAAGCTTTTGCTACAAATTCGGTCTGCATATCGTCTTTGCGGTTGAACGCTATGAAAGGCACATTGCGAAAATTGTGTGCGTTCAGTCCGTTTTTCAAATCGTACTTGTCATTGCTCAGCGTATCTGCAGCACAAACCGCTACATACTTCATAGCACCCAGCGAGGCCACTTTGCAGCCGCGCAGGGCTTGCTTGACTGTGGTGATGCAGCCCAGAACCTGGCCTTCACGCAGCCATTCGTGGGTAAAGTCCTGGTCGTCAGTGATGATCTCCAGCGGCAAACCCTGGCGCACCAGCTCGCCCACCGCGTCCAATGCCCACGTGGCAATGCTGTCGGCGTTGATGGCGATGGACACGCGCTCTTCCTCGCGCGCACCGCCGATAGAGCTGGGTGCCAGGTCGCGCAGGTCGCGCTCCAGGTCAGCGCGTATCAGGCGCATTTGCTTGGTGTGCTTGAGCAGCAGTTGCCCGGCGGCCGTAGCTTTGAGGGGGCGGCTGCGCACGATCAGCACCGTGCCCACTTGCGACTCCAACGCGCGCAGGCGTTGCGAAACTGCAGACTGGGTGATAGACAGGCGCTGGGCAGCGCGTTCAAACCCGCCCTCCTCCACAATAGCGGCCAAGCATTCCAATGCATCCGGGTCAAAAGTGCTCATCGTATTGGTCTCTCTTTAAGCGCTTCAAGTATTAGTTGAACTGATGTTTTTACTAAGAGTTTAATTTATCTTTTCATTTTCAGCCAGATACCGCACACTTGCTGGCTATGAAAGTGATTGTTTTAGGCGCAGGGATTATCGGCATCAGCACAGCTTGGCATTTGCTGGAGCGCGGCCACGAGGTGGTGGTGGTAGACCGGCAAACCGATGCCGCTCAAGAAACCAGTTTTGCCAACGCCGCCCAGATATCGGTAAGCTACTGCGAGCCGTGGGCCAGCAAAGGCGCGCCACTGAAAGCCTTGAAATGGATGTTCTCCGCCGAGGCGCCCTTGCTGTTTCGCCCGCAATGGCCGCTGGGCAAGGGCTGGCAGCAGTACCGCTGGGGCCTGCAGTTTTTGGCGCAATGCAACGACGCGGCGTTTGAGCGCAACGTGCAGCAGCTCGTAGCCTTGGGCCGCTACAGCCACGCGGCGCTGAAAGACGTGGTGGCTAGCACCGGCATCGAATACCAGCGACTGGAAAATGGCATTGCCCACTACTTCACCGACAGCAAGGAGTTTGATGCCGCAGCAGGCGAGGCTACCTTGATGCAAAAGTATGGCGTGGACCGCCGTATTGTGAGCCGTGATGACTTGATCAAAATCGAACCAGCCTTAAAAACCTTTGGCCACCGCATTGCGGGCGGCACCTACACTGCCAGCGACGAGTCGGGCGATGCGCGGGTGTTCACCCAAAAACTGGCAGCGCTGTGCACACAGCGCGGGGCCCACATGCTGTGGCGACACGATGTAGAACGGCTGAACAAGCGAGCGAACACGGCAGACTCGGTCACAGTACGCGCACGCGAAACCGGCGTGCCACACGTGCTGCGTGGAGACGCCGTGGTGGTGGCGTGCGGCAGCTATTCTGCGCCCCTGCTGCGCACGGTGGGTGTGGATATTCCCGTCTACCCCGGCAAAGGCTACAGCGCCACGTTGCCACTGCTGAAGGTCAATGCAGCACCGCAGGTGTCGATGATCGATGACGATAAAAAAATTGCCATCTCCCGTTTAGGCAACTACCTGCGTGTAGCGGGCACGATCGAAGTAGGCGGCTACGATCTGTCGCTGACCTCGCGTCTGGCGCAAACCCGCTGCCAAATGCTTCTGGACCGCATCGAATTGGTGTTACCCGGTGTCGCCGATACCCGCAATGCCGCGCAGGGTGGCCAGCCTAATCTGTGGTGCGGCCTGCGCCCCGCCACACCCACCAATATTCCCTACATGGGCCGATCATCCGTCGGCAAACTGTGGGTCAACACGGGGCACGGCACACTAGGCTGGACGCATGGCGCAGGCTCCGGCAAAGCCTTGGCGGAGTTGATCAGTGGCACATCGCCCGACATGGCATTCAAATGCTATGGCTTTTAAAAAGCTGCACTGCGACGGCTACGCTATTGGGGGCATTTTAGGAAAGCGCAAAGTAAAGCGCACGCCAGGTGGCACGGCGCGCGCAGCGGTGTCTTCCATCGACAGCGTGGCTTGGTGCTGCTGCGCAATCTCTGCCACGATGGCCAGCCCTAAACCCGAGCCATCAGCTTCTTGGCCCAGCGTGCGGTAGAAGGGCTGCAACACCAGCTCGCGCTCGGACGGTGCGATACCAGGGCCGTTGTCTTCTACTTGCAGCACCACTACGCTGCCAAATGGGTCGGCCAGCACGCGCGCGGTCACCACGCCGGAGTGTGCCTCGTTCGATCCGATGTAGTTGATGGCGTTGTCTATCAGGTTGCGCACCATCTCTTTAATGAGCGTAGGGTTGCCTAGTACCGTGGCGGCATGGGGCCTGCCGTCGGCATCTAGGGTGCCAGGCTGCACGCCCTCGTAGCCCAGGTCAATACGTTTTTCCATGGCACGCGGCAAACAGTCTTGGACCACTTCTACGGTCAAGGCTGCCAAATCACAGGCCTGCTTGGGCACGCTTTGGCCACTGGCCTCGGCGCGGGCCAGGGCCAAGAGCTGGTTTACTGTGTGGGTGGCGCGGATACTGGAGCGGCTGACCTGTTTGAGCGACTGTTTCAAATCAGCCTCGTGCGTACCCTCGCGCAAGGCCAGCTCGGCTTGCATGCGCAGGCCTGCCAGCGGGGTTTTGAGCTGGTGCGCGGCGTCCGCCAAAAAACGTTTTTGCGCGGCTATGGATTGTTTTTGCCGTGCCAACAGATCATTGACTGACGACACCAAAGGCACCACCTCAAAGGGCACGGTTTTGTCGTCAATCGGGCTTAAGTCGTCGCTCTTGCGTGCGCGGATACGGTCTTCCAGCTCGCTCAGCGGTTTGATGCCGCGCACCAGCGCCAGCCACACCAGGAAAACTGCCAGGGGGAAGATCACAAACTGCGGCAGCATCACACCTTTGACAATTTCGGTCGCCAAGGTGGAGCGTTTCTCCAAGGTCTCAGCCACTTGCACCAGCACGGGTTTGGCGACCAATGCGGCGGGGGTGCTGGCAATCGTGGCGGTGCTCAAGGCATTGGCCGAAGCATCCACGTACACATAGGCGATCCGCACATCCAGCCCACGCATCTCGTCGTCACGCAGCTTGACTTTGCCCAGCTCAATTTTGTCATCGTCTGCTGGCAGCGGCATGTCTTTTTCACCACTCAGGTACTCGCCCTTGAGGCCGAGCACTTGGTAGTACACCAAATCAGAGTCGTCGGCCCGCAATATCTCGCGCGCAGGCGCGGGCAGGTTGAACTGGGCGCGCTCGTTTTGCACGCTCACCAGTTGCGCCAGCGCCTGCGCATTGAACGCCAGCGCCCGGTCAAACGGCTTAGTGGCTATACCCTGCGCCACCAGCCAAGTGAGCACCAAACTGATGGGCCACAAGAGCAGCAGCGGCGTCAGCATCCAATCCAGAATCTCGCCAAACAAACTGCGCTGTTCGCGCTGAAAGAGTTTCATGACACAGTGTGGATCTGAAGAAGAGGACAGGTAACGCAAAAAGCGCCAAAACTACGCAAAAAACGCCAAAAAAGAGAATGGATAAATGCCATACGAAATTAACTGTGTGATCGCCTACCCGTTGGATTGTGATTTTCTTTTTTTAGCGTTTTTTGCGTAGTTTTCGCGTTTTTTGCGTTACCTCGCCCTCGTGTTGCCTTGCCCTGGATACTTGATCACCCTATCAGCCAGGTATTTTTTCCAGGCAGTAGCCCAAGCCGCGCACGGTGGCAATGCGAATCGGGCCTTTCTCGATCTTTTTACGCAGGCGGTGGATATACACCTCGATGGCGTTATTGCTCACCTCTTCGCCCCACTCACACAAGCGCTCGACCAACTGGTCTTTGCTGACCAGGCGGCCCGAGCGCACCAGCAGCACTTCGAGCAGGCCCAGCTCGCGGGCTGATAAATCGACCATCTTGCCGTCAATCGTGGCCACGCGGCCAGACTGGTCGTAGTGCAACGGGCCGTGTTTGATCAGGGTGGTGGCACTGCCTGCGCTGCGCCGCGTGAGGGCGCGCACCCGCGCTTCGAGCTCTTGCAGGCTGAAGGGCTTGGCCATGTAGTCGTCTGCGCCAAAGTCCAGGCCTTTGACGCGTTCGTCCACGCTGTCGGCAGCGGTAAGGATCAGCACCGGCAAGGTGGAGCCCCGGCTGCGCAGGCGTTTGAGCACTTCCAGACCGTGCATTTTGGGCAAGCCCAGGTCCAAAATGAGCAAATCGAGCTCGGTATTGGTCAACAGCGCGGCCTCGGCCAACGCACCGTCGGTCACATGGTCTACCGCGGCCCCGGAGCTGCGCAAGGTACGCAGCAGGCCATCGGCCAGCACTTGGTCGTCCTCAGCAATCAAAATTCGCATAACTCAACTCCTCTAGGTATGGGCTTGATTTTAGGCCGTTGGCGGCTTGGTGGTGGATAAATATGCGGGCGGTGGCGAAGATGCGGTGTTTTACCTGCTGGTGGGGTGGTGTTTGCTGGGGTGAGTGAAGAGTTCGCACGCAGGTGGTTGGCTGGCATCAGCTCGGGAAGTCGCGCTGCAAAAATCCTGCGAAAACACGCGCGAATGTTGGTAGTAGCGCGACGGGGTTTTGCACCGCGCGCCTTTCTCCAGATTTTTCATCACGACCACGCCGAACTGCTGCTGAACTGGCGTGGTAGCGCTCCTTTGCGTGCTGAGAGTTCATGTTTTCGAGTTGTTTAGCGCTATAGCCGTTTAATCAATTGCGGGGGCAGCTACTTTTTTCATAGTACTCACACTCGCAGAAAATGCAGCACCGTTGCGCGTAAAACACCTCAGTGTGTCACTGCCGCCTCTGCGCAGACCCCGTCTGCGCGAGACAACAAGTACACAAGCCAGCAAGCGGTGATGGAGCGTGGTCTCGATGCAAAAACTGGAGAAAGGCGCGCGGTACAAAACCCCGTCGCGCTACTACCGAGGTTCGCGCGTGTTTTCGTAAGTTTTTGACAGCGAGACTTCCTCCATCGCCGCAACGTGACCAAGCAAGAACAAACATCTTCAAGCCCGCTCAACTGCAACTCAACCAAGCCAGAGGAGGCCTCTTCGAGTACTACATAATTAATAGCTGCTCCCGCGATATTTAAAAGGGCTACAGCCCTAATACACCCTCAACGCACAGCGCGAATCATGTCCACTGCCTTCTCGGCGATCATGATGGTGGGCGCATTGGTGTTGCCGCTGACCACGCGCGGCATGATGGAGGCGTCCACTACGCGCAGACCCTGCACACCTTTCACACGCAGTTGCGCATCCACCGGGTCGTGCTCGGTCATGCCCATGCGCACGGAACCGACAGGGTGGTAAATGGTGTCGGCTTTGGCGCGGATCACGGCCTCGATTTGCGCGTCGGTGGTGGCACTCGCTGTGGTGTCCAGCTCGCGGCCACCCAGGCTGGCCAGTGCGGGCGCTTGCAAAATGCTGCGCATCAGCTTGAAGCCGCGCACCATGCGGGCCATGTCGTCGCTGTGGGCTAAAAAGTTCGGGTCAATCAAGGGCGCTGCCATCGGGTCGCTATTGCCTAAGGTCACGCTGCCCCGGCTCTTGGGTTGCAGCAGGCACACGTGGCAGGAATAGCCGTGGCCAAAGGTGGGCTTGCGGCCATGGTCTACCAGCTTGCCGATGACAAAATGCAGTTGCAGATCAGGCTGCGCCTCGCTGGGCTGGCTCTTGATAAAACCGCCAGCCTCGGCAAAATTGGTGGTCAGCAGGCCGCTGCGCTCTTTGCGCCACTGCAGAATCCCTCGCAGCGCATGCCACATGCCGGTGGGCGACACACCAAACAGGTCGGTGATCTGCGGTGCGTTGACTACCTGCACCACGTCCACATGGTCATGCAGGTTTTGCCCTACGCCGCTACTGGCGTGCAACACGGGAATGCCGTGCTGCTGCAAGTGCGCAGCCGGGCCAATGCCTGAATTCATCAGTATTTGCGGCGATTGCAGCGAACCTGCGCACAGCATCACTTCGCGGCTGGCGCGCACCTCAAGGGTTTGGCCATCTCGGCGGTAAGCCACACCTACAGCACGCTTGCCGTCGAACAGAATTTTGGTGGTGTGCGCTTTGGTAATCACCTGCAAATTACTGCGTGACAAATGGGGCGTAAGGTAGCCCTTGGCCGCGCTCCAGCGCTCGCCGTTTTTATGTGTCACCTGGTACATGCCCACGCCTTCTTGCTCGGCCCCGTTGAAGTCGTCGTTGCGCGGGTAGCCTGCCTGGGTACCGGCCTGGATGAACATCGGGCCAAAGCGGGTGGGGCTGCGCAGGTCCATCACGTTCAAGGGGCCGCTTGCGCCATGGTAGGCGGCAAAGTCGCCCTGCGCGGCGCGCTCATTGGTCTCGGAGCGTTTGAAGTAGGGCAGCACATCGTCCCAGGCCCAGCCCGCGTTGCCTTCCGAGGCCCAGTGGTCGTAGTCGTTGCGGTGGCCACGGATGTAGCACATGGCGTTGATCGAGCTGCTGCCGCCCAGCACTTTGCCGCGCGGTTGGTAGCCCATGCGTCCATTGAGCCCCGCTTGGGGCACGGTGTCGAAGGCCCAACTGGCTTGGTGGGTTTGCGCCATCAGGGCCAGGCCGGCGGGGCAGTGGATCAGCACGGAGGTATCGGCACCGCCTGCTTCCAGCAGACATACTTTCACGCTGGGGTCTTCACTTAAACGTCCGGCCAATACGCTGCCTGCAGCGCCTGCGCCGATGATGATGTAGTCGAACATAGAGGGTTCCGCAAGTCTTTGCATCGGCGCTGGCCAGGTGCTAGCTGTGATGCGATGCGCTAGTATTACAGGCAAGCTGCGGTTTTCCACTAGGAAAGTCCCCCATGCACCGCACATTAGGCGCAGTTCTCTATACTGCATGCAAACTCACTTTCCGCTATGTACAGCGGCAATTTACCTGGAGACTCGCCATGGACACCCGTTTACTTATACGCAAAGACGCGTTGCACACTACCCAAATTGCTACCACCGCAGATGCAGCGCTGCAGGGCGGCCAAGTGCGGGTGCGGATCAACAAATTTTCCTTCACGTCCAACAACATTACCTACGCGGCCTTTGGGGACGCCATGAAGTACTGGCAGTTTTTCCCCACGGGGCAAGAGGGCTGGGGCAGCATCCCCGTATGGGGCTTTGGCACCGTGGTGCAAAGCAGCCACCCTGGCGTGGCGGTGGGCGAGCGCTTGTATGGCTATTGGCCGTTTGCCACGTACGCCGTGTTGTCGCCGGGCAAGCTCAGCGACAAGGGCTTTTCCGACACCGCAGCCCACCGCACTGAGTTGCACCCGGTGTACAACAGCTATATGCGATGCAGTACAGACCCGTTCTACACGGCAGACACGGAAGACATCCAGGCCCTGCTGCGTCCGCTGTTCATCACCTCATTTCTCATCGATGATTTTTTGGCTGACAACGCATTTTTTGGTGCCAACACCCTGCTCTTGTCCAGCGCGTCGAGCAAAACTGCCTACGGCACAGCGCACCAGCTGCACCAGCGCAGCGGCATCGAATTAGTGGGCCTCACATCCGAGCGCAACCGCGCATTTTGCGAAAGTCTGGGCTGCTACCACCGCGTGCTCAGCTATGAGCAGCTGGACCAGGTAGCAGCAGACGCAGCCTGCGTGTACGTAGACTTTGCAGGCAACGCCGACCTGCGCCGCGCCATCCACACCCGCTTTGGCAAGCTGGCCTACAGCTGCTCGATTGGCGGCACGCATGTGGAGCACTTGGGCGGCGGCAAAGATTTGCCCGGCCCCAAAGCCACGTTGTTTTTTGCACCTGCGCAAATCAAAAAGCGCTACACCGACTGGGGCCAAGAGGCCTTTGGCCGCAACGCCGTAGGTGCCTGGCGGGCCTTTTGCACCAGCGTAACCAACCCTGCCCAGCCCTGGATGACTGTAGAGCAGCACCATGGCGTGCCTGCAGCGGAGAAAGCCTACGCCCAAGTGCTGGCTGGCATGGGTGATGCGCGTGTGGGGCACATGGTATCACTACATAATTAGTAGCTGCTCCCGCGATATTCTATTGGGCTACAGGCCTGAAACCATTACAAATACCCTCTGTCCCATGCCCTTGACCCCCCATGCCTTTGAAGCCCTTACCCCCGAGGTGGTACTAGACGCCCTGGAAGCCGCCGGTGTGCGTTGCGATGGCCGTTTGATGACCCTGTCGAGCTACGAAAACCGCGTGTATTTGGCGCATGTGGAGGAACACAGTGGTGACGCGATTGACAACCATTTGGGCGATGCCGTGGTGGCCAAGTTTTACCGCCCCGAGCGCTGGAGCGATGCGCAAATATTGGAAGAGCACGCCTTTGCCGCAGAGCTGGCCGCTGCCGAGATTCCGTTGGCTGCGCCCATCGCTTTGTACGGCCAAACCCTGCACCACGCGCACGGTTTTCGCTACAGCATCAGCCCCCGCAAAGGCGGGCGCAGGCCAGAGCTGGACGAGCTGGACACGCTGGAGTGGATTGGCCGCTTTCTGGCGCGCATCCACACTGTGGGCGCTGCCAAACCCTTTGCCCTGCGCCCCGCGTTGAATGTGCACACCTATGGCGCAGAGCCGCATGATTGGCTGATGCAGCACCGTATGGTGGCACCCGAGGTGGGTAGTGCGTGGGAAGAGGCTTACCAGGAAGCTATTAGTTTGGTAGCTGCTTGCGCTAATTCTGCCTTGGCTGGTGGCGGATTCAATACGGACAGCGATATAGGTTCCCGCCAGAGTGCAAATGCTAATTCTGTCGCTGATGCAGACGCCATCCAACACATCCGCCTGCATGGCGACTGCCATCCTGGCAATATCTTGTGGACACCCGAGGGCAGCACAGCGCAGGCTGCTGGCCCGCATTTCGTAGACCTGGACGACGCCCGCATGGGCCCAGCGGTGCAAGACCTGTGGATGCTGCTCTCAGGCGATCGCCGCCAGCGCACACAGCAGCTATCAGCCATCTTGGACGGCTACGAGCAGTTCCGCCCCTTCGACCGCCGCGAGTTGGCGCTGATCGAGCCCCTGCGCACCCTGCGCCTCATCCATTACAGCGCCTGGCTAGCCCGCCGTTGGGACGACCCGGCTTTTCCCATCGCTTTTCCGCATTTTGGAACCAGTGCGTATTGGCACGAGCAGGTGCAACTGTTGCAGGAGCAGATTGAGGCTATGCGGGAAGAGACTTTGTTTGCTTGACTTGGGCATCTCCAATCTGCATTCGTCGCGTTTCGGCTGGGGTCTGAAGATGCCGCACCCTCCTTGGCCACTTTGCGGCGATGGAGGAAGTTGCGCTGTCAAAAACTTACAAAAACACGCGCGAATTCAGGCAGTAGCGCAATTACTTTTGTACCGCGCGCCTTTCTCCAGTTTTTGCATCACAACCACACTCCATCACCGCTTGCTGGCTTGTGTAGTACGCAGTTCCGTGCGATGGTTTCCCGGTTTAATAGATGTTCGGCGTGCGTATGCTGGGCGCACAGGAGCTGAAAGCCGAGTAACGGCGGGACAACCATGGATGTCCGCACCGATTAGCGTGCTATACCGTATCGTGCGTACTCTAGTCGGATTCAGTACCAATCTGCCATAGGACATCGCAACTACCGCAGTGTCGAAGAATCGGTGTTCCCCGTTTGCCATCCGTATCCAACAGGGGGCCGACGGGACCTTTGCAGTCAGGACATCTGAACCCCCGACCGAGGCGCGCAAGAATTGCAACCAGCGATGCAGTGGTGGCTATGAACCAAATGGCTCCTAATACCTTTTGTAGTACGGGATCGGCAAAGTAGTGCATCAGAGTGGCGAGAATCCCCATCGAGCCAATCGCAAGCCCTAACAACGCCGCACCCCGACGGTCCATGAACTTTTCGGCGCGCTTAACGGTCGGCATGCGGTGTACAAATGGAGTTGCAATTTAGTCTGGGCATCTAATGCTCCTGAAAATGGCTTGTAGTATAGGTTTCAAACGCACACACTCGCCGTTTATACAGGTATAAAATTTTCGTGACGCCCGGGGGAATATGGTATCGGGAGGCTTGAATTTCCAAGCTTAAATACAAAGTTGTTTGCACCAGCGACTATACAGTGGCGGTCATGAGAACCGCAAGATATGCAACTTTTGTAGGCGGGCCATTCAAGCCAGCAAGCGGTGATGGAGTGTGGTTGTGATGCAAAAACTGGAGAAAGGCGCGCGGTACAAAAGTCAGATGTGCTACCGACGATATTCGCGCGTGTTTTCGTAAGTTTTTGACAGCGCAACTTCCTCCATCGCCGCAACGTGACCAAGGTAGAACAGCCATCCTAAAAGCCCAAGCCACCACAAGACCAAGGCCGTACAGGGATCTGAAGACACGACAGCCAACAGCGCCCCACCAGTGATAATCCCCCCATAGGCTATTATTTCGCCCAAACTGCTGGCAACCTGATCCCCTTAGTACCCCCCATCCAAGGCCACGCCATGACCACCGCCAACACCACTAACGACACTGTAGATCTGTCCCACATCACCCCGCGCGACAAAGCCGAGATACTGGCGCAGGCGCTGCCGTATATTCGCAAATTCCATGGCAAAACCTTGGTCATCAAATACGGCGGCAATGCCATGACCGACCCGGCCCTGCAGGCCGACTTTGCCGAAGACGTGGTGCTGCTTAAACTGGTAGGCATGAACCCGGTGGTGGTGCACGGCGGTGGCCCGCAGATTGAGACGGCGCTTAAACGTTTGGGCAAAACAGGCCAGTTCATTCAGGGCATGCGCGTCACCGATGCCGAAACCATGGAAGTGGTGGAGTGGGTGCTGCCGGTGAGGTGCAGCAAGATATCGTGGGCTTGATCAACGCCGCAGGTGGCAAAGCCGTAGGCCTGACAGGCCGCGATGGCGGGCTGATACGTGCGCGCAAGCTCAAACTGCTGGACACCAAAGACGCCAACATTGAACACGACGTGGGCCAGGTGGGCGACATCGTGAGCATTGACCCCAGCGTGGTTAAGGCGCTGCAAGACGACGCGTTTATCCCGGTCATCAGCCCGATTGGTTTTGGTGAGAACAACGAGAGCTACAACATCAACGCCGATGTAGTGGCTGCCAAGTTGGCTACTGTTTTAAGAGCGGAAAAGCTGATGATGCTGACCAATATCAGCGGTGTGCTGGACAAAGAGGGCAAGCTGCTGGTGGACTTGACGGCCAAGCAGATCGACGAGCTGATAGCGGACGGCACCATCTCGGGTGGCATGCTGCCCAAGATTGCGGGCGCTTTGGATGCCGCCAAGAGCGGCGTGAATGCCGTGCACATTGTGGACGGGCGGGTGCCGCATGCGATGCTGCTGGAGATTTTGACGGACCAAGCGTATGGAACGATGATCCGGTCTCATTGAGCCGCGCCAGATTTCGCAAGCGAAATCTACGCATAGATTTGCAACTTGGGGTCAGAGCAAAATTTCGCTAT
>JAYVDN010000574.1:0-2732 GCA_043749385.1 Polaromonas sp. | reverse complement strand
TAAGAACTAGGCCATGGGCCTAGTCGCCAAACGTCAGCAGCAGCCCCGATTGCTCGCTGGCATAGCGCGTAAGATCCCCGAAAAACTCTGAGTCATCACGGGTATTGCGCCAACCATTCTGAAATTTGTAGTGAAACCCGCCTGCGCGTGCCGCCATCCACACCTCTTGCAAGGGTTTTTGCAGGTTAATGATGATTTGGCTGCGGTTAGCAAACGTTAAAGTGATCATGCCGCCCACGCGCTGGTTGTCAACGTCCGCATCGGTTTCGTCGTTGATTCGGTCGCACTCGGCTTCAACGGCTTTTAGCAAAGCCTCAGCGTAGTTCAGGTATTCCAAGTCAGTCATAGCAGCACAAATTACAATCAAGGGATGGGATCAAACACTTCGATTGTAGGCAGACTGCGCGTCGGCCGGTTTTATGCGCGGCGCATGGCAGTGGTTGGCATGGTGGCAATGGCTGCGCTAGGGTATGGCTGTGGGCAAAAAGGTGGGCTTTACTTACCGACCGAAGCGGCCGCAAGTGACCGCGCCACCTTGCCGCAGTCTGTGTTACCCGCAAGCCGCGCCTCTGCTGCCCGCGCTGCCACGCCGTCTAGCACCTCCGCATCTGCCGCTCGCTGATGAGCCGCTGTTTCTAGGCGCTATGTGATTTGCTATGGATGGGTGCCTGGATAGTGCGTTCGCAGGTGCTTGGCTGGCCTCAGCTGGGGAAGTCACGCGCTACGTATTCAATAGCTGCCGCCGCTATACTTAAAAGGGCTGAAGCCCAAATTGCGTCTTAAAAAAGGGCTTATTTCCGAGCGTTTTTCATATAGCAAGGCCTTCAAGAAATATGAATCGACCCAAAACGTCCGATTTTGACTGAATTTATAGGTCTCAATGAGGCAGGAAATGCCATTCAGGGCATTTTCATTCGCCATGCATTTCGTAGCTTTTTCCGGATATTGTTGGGGACTAATGCCGTTTTTTCTTTAAATACTGCACTAGGCGCCAGCCTAGCAATGCAGCAAGAATGGCGGCATACACAAACACTTCGGTAAAGTTGTTTTTACCAGCACGCATCCAAAAGAAGTGCAGTATTGCCAGCACAGCGATGGCATAAATAGCTTTGTGCAGGGTCTGCCAGCGCTTGGCACCCATGGCTTTGATAGCCCGATTGAACGAGGTGAAGGCCATCGGCGTGAGCAGCAAAAATGCTGCAAAACCTACCAAAATAAACGTCCGCTTGGGAATATCTTTGATGATATCGGCCAAGTTAAATTCCATGTCAAACCACACGTAGCATAGCAAGTGCAGCACGGCGTAGAAGTACACAAACAAACCCAGCATGCGCCGAAACCTCGCCAACTGTGGCGTGCTGCTGATGCTGCGCAAAGGCGTGACCAGCAAGGTCAGGCAGAGAAACCGCAGCGTCCAATCACCGGTTGCACGGGTTAGGTACTCAGTGGGGTTGGCACCCAGGTTGTTGGTTACCACCCCATACAGCAGCCAGGCAAAAGGCAGCATGCTCAGCGCGAAGAGAATTACTTTCGCAGCGGGGCGCAGGAGCAGCGGGCGCAGCGCGGCCACACCGGAGGGAGAGGCCGGTCTCGAAGATGGCACCGTCGCCATGCTCAGAAGAACTTCTTCAAGTCCATGCCCGCGTACATCGATGCCACCTGCGGCTCATAGCCGTTGAACATCAAGGTTTTGCGCTTCTTGGCAAACACGCCGCCCTCTTCGCCAATGCGCCTCTCTGTCGCTTGACTCCAGCGCGGATGGTCTACGTCAGGGTTTACGTTGCTGAAAAACCCGTACTCATTGGCAGCCGCTTTGTTCCACGCAGTTTTAGGCTCTTTGTCGGTAAAGCGGATTTTGACAATCGACTTGCCACTCTTGAACCCATATTTCCACGGCACCACCATGCGCACCGGCGCGCCGCTTTGGTTAGGCAACACTTCGCCGTACATACCAAAACTCAGCATCGCCAGCGGGTTCATGGCTTCGTCCATGCGCAAAGCCTCCATGTAAGGCCAGTCGAGGGAACGGCCACTCAGCCCCGGCATAGTGGCTTTGTCGGCCAAGGTATAAAACTCGATGTACTTGGCGGTGCTGGTAGGCTCTACTTTTTTGATTAACTCGCTCATCGAATAGCCCACCCAAGGGATCACCATCGACCAGCCTTCGACACAGCGCAGACGGTAAATGCGCTCTTCTTGCGCGCTGAGTTTGATCAGGTCTTCCAGCGTGTATTTGGCTGGCTTTTTGACCAAACCGTCGATCTCTACGGTCCACGGCTTGGTTTGCAAAGTGTGGGCGTTCTTGGCAGGATCGGCTTTGTCGGTACCAAATTCGTAGTAGTTGTTGTAGGTGGAAGCGTCTTTGTAGTCGGTGATTTTTTCCATCGTCACCGCGCCTGCTACCGACGACTTAGCCCCCACCAAGGCGGGCAGTTTTCCGCCACCGGTCATGGCCCGTGCATCGCGTGCAGCCCAGCTTGCCAGCGTAGCACCTGCCGCGCCAGTAGCTAACAGCTTAAGCATGTCACGGCGGCCTTGGTAGGCGCTAAGCGGGGTTATTTCGCTGGGAATGCGGTGGTTAAAACCGTCACTGAAAGTCTGGATCAACATGGGTAGCTCTCCTTAGGTGGCTGTCTGTCGTGGTGGCTAGGGGGTTCTTACAGTTCTGAGGGTTGGGTCGGGGTCGGACTTCCGGACGCAGAGGACGCAAAAGTTACGCAAAGAACGCAAAA
>JAYVDN010000573.1:0-1795 GCA_043749385.1 Polaromonas sp. | reverse complement strand
ACATAGCCCTCCATGGTGGAGGCACCGTTCATCATCGGCACGCCTGCCAGGCACACATTGTCCTTGAGCACCACGGTCTTGCCGCTGAACTTGCCTTTGGACGCGCCTTTGATGGTGGTCTTGACATACCAGGCACCGTACTTGTTCTCTGCCCCTGTCGGACGGTAGCCTGGCGTGCGCGGGTAAGTGACGACAGGCAAATAGTCGGGCATGGCATCGACCGCGTCGTACGCATCGAAGTTGCCTTGCAGCAGCGTGTTGTAAGTGCTGGCCTGCTCGGGGGACAAATGGATGCCCAAGCTGAGTGCCACGTCTTGCAGCTGGTCCAAGGTTGGGCGTTTGATGGTCATAGGGTGACTCCTAGAATGCGTGAACTCTTGCACCGGCAATGCAGCCTGCCTGCCGATACGCCAGCGCTTGTATTGGTAAACACTGGCTTGAAGTCAGGAACCTCAAACTGTGCATTTACCTGCACTTGGTGAATTAACTTTAGTGGAGTTTATTTTCCAAGTCAAGCATTTTTATTTGCTTTGGAAAATAAATATGTCCTAGCCAGGCGAATTTGCAAAATCCTTAAAACCGGGTGATCACGCGAAACACATTGCCCTCTGCGCGGGCCAGATAGATGGGTGTGTGGTTGACGCCGCCCCCCGCATACCCGCCCTGCCGCGCGCTCTGGTAGGCCATCGGTGCCTTGCCCAGTTCGTTCCAGTGAGCGGGTGAATCCAAGGTGCCTTTGAGCAGGGCCGCCAGAAAGTGCACGCCTTCGTAGGTGGACTGCCCCAAAGTATTGAGCGTAGGCGCACGCTCGCCAAAATGGTTGTAGTAACGCTCTTTAAACGCCAGATTGGCATCGGTGTCCAGTGTAGAAAAATAGCCGCAGGAAACGTAGAGATTTTCAGTGTTGTCTGCGCCAATGCCCAAGAGTTCGTTCTCGTCAATCGCGCAGGACAGGCGGAGCATCTGACCCGAGAGGTGGCTGCGGCCGAAGGCGCGGTTAAAGTCGATGGCGTCTTGGCCTACCAGGGACACCAGTACCGCATCAATCCGGCGCTTGCGCAGCTCGTCCAGTAACTGGGAGTAGTCTGAGGTACCGAAGGGCACATAGGTTTGCGCCACCAGTTCGCCACCCGCGTCGGCAATGTAGTGCTGCGCCAAGCTGTGCGACACGCGGGGCCATACATAGTCGTTGCCCACGGCCAGCCAGCGCCGGGGTTGCTTGTGCAGGCCCAGCCATTCGATAGCGGGCTGCAGCTGGCGGCGTGCAGTCTCGCCAATGGCAAACACGCCGGGCGTATCTTCACCGCCCTCATACAGCGGCGTGTACACAAAGGGCAGCTGCCCGCCCACGGCGCGCACGATGCGCTGGCGCACAGCGCTGGTGTGCATGCCCACCAGCGCGTCCACGTCGCCAGAGCCCACCAGGTCCAGTAAGGTTTCTTCAATATCGGGTGCATCGTCTGCGGCATTGATGGTGACCAGCCGACACACCTGCCCGGCAATGCCGCTGTGGCGGTTAAGCTCCGCCACCGCCAGCCTGGCGCAGGACATGGCCGACGGCCCCCAAATACCCGCCGAGCCGCCCAGGGGTACGCACAGAGCGATGTTGAGCCCATGCAGCGCGCCAGCATTGTGCTGCCAGGCGCGTGGCGGCGCGTTCCAGCGCGAGGGGATTGCGAACCGAGATGTATGCCTTGGCGACAACAACATGACTACCCCTCCATGCACCGAGCTGGTGTGAAATGAGCGAATACTGTGCAAAACTACCGCATATTACTTTCCAAGGATAGTATTT
>JAYVDN010000572.1:0-3526 GCA_043749385.1 Polaromonas sp. | reverse complement strand
GTGGTGCGTTGCAGCAGGTCCTGCAAGTCGATCACCATGCCGCGCCGCTTGCAAAACTCCAGCCACGACTGGGTGTGGTAGGGCATGGAGTCGATCATGGTGCCGTCCATGTCGAAAATCAAAGCGGTGGTGGTTACAGTGGTGGTTGGGTTTGCTTGCACCGCCAGATTGTAAAACCTGACGCCAGGTCGATAGCAAACCCAACACGCCGCCTCGCTATACTGCTCTACATACCACTTTTGGCTACCAACCCCATCGACCATGCTGAAACTCCTCTGCTTATTTGTGCCGCTATCGCTGATGTGCACGGCCAGCTATGCCGACAACTGCGACGCGCTGCGCGAGCAGATTGAAGGCAAGATCAAAGCCGCAGGGGTGGCCAGCTTTAGCGTGGTAGTGGTGGACACTGCGGCCAGTGCACCCGGGAAAGTGGTGGGCACCTGCGCCAAGGGGGCTAAGAAGATCATGTATACCCAGCAAAGCGTAGCTCCCGGCACTGCGATGCCAGCCACGGCATCCTCTGCGCGCCCCGCCAGTAAATCCACGCTGCCTGCGAAAAAACCCGCAGAGGCGATACTGACCGAATGCAAAGACGGAAGCGTTTCGGTGGGTGGTAGCTGCAAAAAATAGTTTTGCGGGCATTCCATTAGAGCGGGCTGCAAGTAAAGGGCACGCTTAAAAACCCGCGAAAGCGCGCCCGACCGCCGCGCACCGGCTCTGCGGTCAGCCCATACTGTGGAAAGCGCTGCACAAAGCGCCCAATGGCGATGCGGCCTTCCAGCCGCGCCAGGCTCAGGCCTGCGCATTGGTGGATGCCGAAACCGAAGGCCAGGTGTTTGTTGTTTTGGCGTTCGATGTTCAAGACGTCGGGCTGCTCAAACACCGCCGGGTCGCGGTTGGCCGCGGCAATGCACAGGGTGATCAGGCTGCCTGCCGGCAGGTCGATGCCGCCTATGTTGCAGGCGTGCAGGGCGCGGCGGTTGCCTAGCTGGTTGCTGGGCTCAAACCGCAAAAACTCGTCCACGCTGTTAGTCAAATAGGCCTCTAAGCCAATGGAATATTGCGGGAGCAGCTGCGAATTTGATAGTAGCTTGTGCAGTTGCCCGGGCCAGTTTTGCAGCGCCACCAAGGCGTTGCCTATCAAATTGGTGGTGGTTTCGTGCCCGGCGTTGAGTATGAAGATGCAGTTGTGCAGCAGCTCTTGCTCACTCAGCGGCTCGGCGCTGCCTTCGCCTTGGATCAGACGGGTGAGCACGTCGTGCTCGGGGTTGCCGGGGTGTTGGCGGCGCTGGGCTAACAGGGTTTTGAGGTAAGCGCAAAAGTCGCGCACTGCTTGGTTGCCACGCGCCTCTTGCTCAGGGCTGAGCTTGGGCTCTAGCGCACCCAGAATGGCGAGCGACCAGGCACGCAGCGGCGCACGGTCGGCATGCGGGATGTCCAGCAGGTTGCCTATCACCTCGATGGGAATAGCACTGGCAAAGTCCTCGATCAGATCGCCACCGCCTTGGGCCGCAATCTTGTCCAGCAGGCTGTCTACCAAGGTGATCAAGCTGCCTTCCATCTCGGCGATAACGCGGCGGGTGAGCGCGCCCATGATGAGCTTGCGCACCCGCGTGTGCAGCGGTCGGTCGTTAAAGACGAGACTGGTGGTGTGGTGGGCCAGCAGGGCGCTGCCCGCGCCGTACTTGGGTGTGAACTCGGCCTGTTTGTCCGAGCTGAAGGTTTGCGCGTCGCGGTAGACGGCCAGCAGATCGGCGTAGCGGGTGAGAAAGTACGATCCGTCGGGCATGCGCCTGACAGGCTCGCTCTCGCGCAGGGCGGCGTAGACCGGGTAGGTGTTGGCCAGGAAGTCGGCAGGCAAGGCGCGCAGGTCAAAGCTGGCGGCGATCTCGCGGGCGCGCTGGGGGGTCATACGCAAGACAGGATGCAGGTCACACAGGTGGAACTTACAAGTTTCGCCATAGATCGGCCTACGCTTTCAAAAAATCGCGCAGCGCAAACAGGGTGGCGTCGGGTGCCTCGGTCATGATGGAATGCCCGGCGTCCACGGTGACCACTTTGGCTTGCGGCGCGGCGCTGATTAAACTTTGCGCGGCTTTGGGGGGTGTCATCTGGTCCTGCTTGCCTACTATAAAAAGCGTAGCTGCTCCCGCGATATTCCATTGGGCTAGCGCCTCTAAACCCTTTACATAATCGTTGCAGGCGCTAAAACCGACGTGGAACACGTTCTCGCGCGGGTTGCTTTGCAAAATACGCCGCATCAGCGCACGCGAGCCACCGTACAGCCAAGTTCCAGGCCCCAAGCTGGAGGGCGGCGGGGCCAGGGTGCTGTGGCTGAAGGTGTTGACCATGTCGATGGCTTGCATGGGTTTGCGCAGCGCGGCGTCTAGCAAGGCGGGCGATACCTTCATGGGCAATGCGGTAGCCAACATGGCGAGGTGCGTCACGCGCGTGGGCGCGATGCTGGCGGCGTGCAGGGCAATGAGCGAGCCCCAGCTGTGGCCTACCAGCGCGGCTTTGCTTATGCCCGCTGCGTCCAGCAGCGCGATGACGAAAGCGGCGGCTTCTTCCACTGATTTGGGGCAGTTACCGGCGCTTTTGCCGTGGCCCGGCAAGTCCATCGCCAGCACGTTGTAGCCGTGGTTGGCCAAGTAGCGGCTTTGCAAAATCCATACGCTGTGGTCGTTGAGCACGCCGTGGATGAAGACGATGCTGGGCTTGGCCGCGTCGAAAGCTTTGCCGCCGGTGTAGCAGTAGGTTTGATGGCCGTTAACGGTGAGGTACATGGATGCTCCTGGTGTGCAGGGTGAATGTGCGGGTGCGGATGCTCAGTTTGTCTGCAGCGGTTCAGCGGGCCTTGAGAGGGCAATGGTCAATGCACTGCAAGGGGTAGCAGTGACTCTAGGCCCGAAGCTGGAGATGTTGGTCAGCGTGGCATTGTGGTGCGCGATCACTTGCTGTGGTGTCAGTGCGCTGTTGCCTGCGGACGTGTGCGCATCAGACACCAAAGTGACTGGGAAACCCCGTGCCAGTGCCTGGCGTGTCGTGGTGTCCACGCAAAACTCGGTATGCATGCCGCAGACAACCAAGTGGTCAACATGGCGCACTTTCAATAGCGTATCCAACGACGTTCGCAGGAACGCGTCTGGTGTGGTCTTTTGCACTTTGATGTCCGATTCCATCACCTGTAATCCATGCGCCAGTTGCCACTCTGGCGTGCCGTGCTCGAGGTAACCGGCGGCGGATTCGTGCTGAATAAACATCACAGGGGCACCCGCCGCACGCGCCTGCTGGGTAATGCTGTTGATCTTTGCAATCAAGCCCTCACAGTCATGCGCCTTGCCTTCGCCCTCGCAGAGGCCTTGTTGAACGTCGATAACCAGTACAGCAGTATTCATAATGATGTGGTGTCCAAGAAGTGTGCTGCGCCATGCGCAGAACAAAATTATGGTTATTATGATGGTGTTATGGTCATTGAATTTTCCAGCCCGTTCCCAAATTTTGAACCGCTTGCGGAATGCCCGAA
>JAYVDN010000571.1:0-2092 GCA_043749385.1 Polaromonas sp. | reverse complement strand
GTTTTAAGCGCGCAGCGTTGATGGGCTTGCGCAGCATCCAGGCCGTGACGAACGGGACGAAGGGAACGAAGCTTGCGTACCTGTTGCAGGCAAGAAAGTGGCTGGTCATGCAGCGGGTGGTTTTTGTGGACAACGCCGTCTGCTACGGCGCAAGCCAATCGCCTTATGATCCTTGGCATGAACGATACTGTGCCAACCACCCCGTCAGCCCCCGTGACTACGGCTGCCGCCACCGACCCGAGCCTGCGCCCGACCTGGCTGCAAACCCTCAAGGTCTACACCGAAGCGCCCACTTTGCGCATGCTCACGCTGGGTTTCTCGGCCGGACTGCCGCTCTTGCTGGTGCTGGGCACGCTGAGCTTTTGGCTGCGCGAGGCGGGTGTGAACCGCGCCACCATTGGGCACCTGAGCTGGGTGGGCTTGGCCTACGGCTTTAAATGGGTCTGGGCCCCGCTGGTGGACCGCATGCCCATTCCCGTCCTCACGCGCCTGATGGGGCGCAGGCGCAGTTGGCTGCTGCTCTCGCAGGTGGCGATCATGGCAGGCATTGTGGGCATGGCGCTGAACGACCCACGCGTCTCCCTCATGCCTGTGGTGTGGTGCGCCTTGGTGGTGGCAGTGGCCTCAGCCACGCAAGACATTGCGCTGGACGCCTTTCGCATCGAAAGTGCCGACACCCAGCGCCAAGCCGCCCTGGCCGCCGCCTACCAAACCGGCTACCGCATGGCCATGATCTGGGCCGGTGCCGGTGTGCTGTGGATCGCCGCCCGGGCCGAGGTGGCCAACGTGGCCAACTACCAGCACGGTGCGTGGCAGACCGCCTATTTCTGGATGGCGGCTTCCATGCTGATTGGCACCCTGACGGTGCTACTGTCGGCTGAACCCGCGCGCAAAGAGTTGCCCAAGGCCAAGAACGTCCAGGAATGGCTGCACAGTGCCCTCGTCGAACCCTTTGCCGACTTCATCAAGCGATACCAATGGCAGGCGGCCCTTATCCTGGCGCTCATCGCCATCTACCGCATCAGCGATGTGGTGATGGGCATCATGGCCAACCCGTTTTATGTCGATATGGGTTACACCAAGGACGAGGTGGCGGCCGTCACCAAAGTGTTCGGCGTGATCATGACCTTGCTGGGCGCCTTCATCGGTGGTGTGATGTCGATGCGCTGGGGCGTCATGCGGGTGCTCATGCTGGGCGCGGTGCTATCTGCGGTAAGCAACTTGCTGTTTGCCTGGCTGGGCACGCGCGGGCACGACGTGAACGCGCTGGTCTGGGTGATCTCGGCTGACAATCTGTCCAGCGGCATCGCCTCGGCCGCCTTCATCGCCTATTTGTCCAGCCTGACGAATGTGAACTACTCGGCTACGCAATACGCGCTGTTCAGCTCCATGATGCTGCTCTTGCCCAAGTTCATCGCCGGGTTTTCGGGTGAGTTTGTCGATGCGTATGGCTACAGCAGCTTTTTTATTGGCACCGCGCTGCTGGGTGTACCGGTGTTGTTTTTGGTCGCCTTGGCCGCTAAATCAAGTAACAAGTAGTTGCCAATAAGCTACCAGAGGCCGCCCTGGTGTGACTTTGTGCGGGGCTTTGCAGGGGATAGCAAACTAAGTGACACAAGCTGGCAAAGGCGCACCACAGGAGGTGCCAAAATGCAGCTATCTTCACAGGCGAGGCCTTACGCATGCAGCATCCCCAACTGAACCTGGGCTTGCTCGGCTTTACCGCTGAGCAGGTTGCATGGTTGCGCGTGCATTTGACCTTTAACCTGGCAGAGGCCCAGGGCTATGTGGATGACGATAGCAGCGACGTGGAGACCAGCCACCCGGTCTGGCAAATTACGCCGTTTCGCGAGGCCAATGCATTGCTGCTCAACACCGAGCGCGTGAGTGTGGGCCAAGACGACGTGCTGCGCTTTGAGCAGGGTTTGGTGGCCAACGAGGTGGTGGGCGTGCGGGTCAGCGAGTTGTTGGTTCCTTACGCCATTTGCGGCGCTCCTACCTTGCAGGTTGAAGCCTTGGTCAGTAGCCGTGCCCCACGCGTTGCCCTGGACGACGAGCGCAGTGTGGTGCAGGCCTTGCAGTATTTTGAGGC
>JAYVDN010000570.1:0-14534 GCA_043749385.1 Polaromonas sp. | reverse complement strand
GCCAGGGTCGAGAAGGCGTTCACCTCACTGTCGATCAAACGCGCGCTGGCGCAACCGGTAACTTGTGCCAGCACAGCCACTGAAAGCAAACTGATTACTATATATTTAATAGCTGCTCCCGCGATATTCCATTGGGCTACAGCCCTAAAACGCTTAGAAAACTGCGTGGGCAGCATGTTAGTCAAAGCGAATGAAGTTGGCAGCGGGTGCAAAGCTTTCATGGTCAAACCCTTTGTCGCCCTGAGCGTCGGGCATGCCGGTGGCTTGGAGGCCTTTGAAGTTGTGCAGTTTGGTGTCCATCAGGTGCGAAGGCACCACGTTTTGCATAGCGTGCAGCATATTGTCCAGGCGCTCGGGGTGCTTGGCCTGCCACTCCCGCAGCATGAGGCCGGCTTGCTTGCGCTGCAGGTTTTCCTGGCTGCCGCACAGGGTGCAGGGGATGATGGGGTACTGCTGCAAGGTGGCCCATTTGACCAAATCACGCTCGTCCACATAGGCCAGCGGGCGGATGACGATGTGCTCGCCATTGTCGCTTTGCAGCTTGGGCGGCATGCCTTTGAGCTTGCCACCGAAAAACATGTTGAGCAGCAAGGTTTGCAGCATGTCGTCGCGGTGGTGGCCCAGGGCTATCTTGGTGCAACGCAGCTCTTTGGCTACGCGGTACAAAATACCCCTGCGCAGCCTGGAGCACAGAGAGCACATGGTTTTGCCCTCGGGAATCTTGTCTTTGACGATGCTGTAGGTGTCTTGGTTTTCTATATGAAACGCAACACCCAATTTTTCTAGGTAGGCAGGCAGCACGTCGGCCGGAAAGCCCGGTTGCTTTTGGTCCAGGTTCACGGCGATCAGCTCAAAATCTATCGGCGCACGGGCCTTGAGTTTGATCAAAATATCCAGCATGGCGTAGCTGTCTTTGCCGCCCGACAGGCACACCATCACCTTGTCGCCCTGCTCTATCATGTTGTAGTCGACGATGGCTTTGCCTACCTCGCGGCATAGGCGCTTTTCCAGTTTATGGTGGTCTACGCTGGTGCGCGGGCTTATCGGCTTGTCTGGCGTGGCAGCCAGAGGCGTAGCGGCGTCTAGCCAGGCTTGGGGTTCGGTGGGAGCGTTCATATGCGCTTATTTTCGCACTTTCGCGTCACCCATATCTTCTTGCTGGCTACAATGCTGCAATGTTAGTTATTTGACCCATCCAGCTCTTGCATATGCGATCATTGTGTTGGCAGCTTAGATATGTGCTTATCTTATGGCTCGCACTGGCGTGGGCGGTACATGCGACGCCCGCTCAGCAGCCCACAACGCTGGCTTTGTCTCAGCTGCAACCAAACAGCGCCCCCTTGCCCGTGCTGGCCCTGGGCAATGTGCCTGCCAGCACCACCGTGGCCCAGATAGCGGCTGGTACAGCTGGACAATTTCTGCCATTTGACCCCGACGCAACACATGCAGTCAGCTGGGAGCAGCCCCTGTGGCTGCATTTTCGCGTACGAGCGAATAGCGCCACCTCGGCCACCGCCTGGACGCTGGCCCTGGATAAACCGTTTATTGACCGCGTAGAGTTTTATGCGCGCAACCCTGACGGAAGTTGGCATATGCAAGCCGCTGGCGACTGGATTGCCCATACCCAGTGGCCCCAGCGCAGCTTGAACCCGCAGTTTTACTTGCCCCCCTTGAGCGTGGGCGAGCATGACTTTTATGTGCGGGTGTTGAACCTGATACCCCTGCATTTCGCAGTGCAACTGCTGCCCAGCGAAGTCGCCCAGCAGAACATGCAGTACACGTTTGCTATTGCCGCGATGATGCTGGGTTTTATGGCCTTGATGTGGCTGCTCAGCAGTGTTTTGGCGCTGGTGTACCGTCAGGCTGCGTACGCGTGGTATGCCCTGTACGTGGCCATCAATGCAGTGCTCTTTGCCAGCTACTTGGGTATTGGCAGCTATGCGCTGTGGCGCAGCGCCACTTGGTGGCCTGAAGAATCCATCACCCTGTGCCTGATGGCGGCCATGCTGGCGCAATTGCTGTTTTGCCGGGCTCTGTTTTTATCACGCAGCACCTCGCCCCGCTTGTACAAAACCATACCCATAGTGGCGCTGTTGGGCTGCTTGGCTATCGTCGCCTATGCAGTCTTCAATGTTGTCAACTTGCAAACGATTTTGTTTCTCCTGGTCGTACTAACCAGCATGGCACTGATGGTGGCCTGCGCGCTGGCTGCGCTACGCCAGCGCAGTGTGGTGGCCCGACTCTGGCTGCTGGCCTATGCCCCATTCTTCCTGGTGATCGCGTTCACCGTGGTGGACGGTTTTGGCTGGTATGCGCTGCCATGGTTACCTTACCATACCCCCTTGTATGCGCTACTGTTTGAAATGCCGCTGCTGCTCATCGCACTGCATCTGCACGCCAAAACGCTGCATACCAAGCAAGTGCGCAAAGCCACCTTGGCCAACATCGACCCTGCCACAGGGTATGTAGCACCCCATCTTTTTACCTCGACGTTGGAGACCATGTGGCAACAGGCGCAAGACCAATGGCAAGACATGGTGGTAGCCTATGTGTTGGTACAACACGATACGCCAGAAGCAACCGCCAGCTACACAGCTCACCCCGGTGACACCCAGCGCACCGTGCGTGCGCTGCGCACCGTGGCCCGGGAGCAAGACACCATCGCTCACATCAAGCCCCAGTTGTTCGCCATCTTGATGCCCAGCGTGGCTTTGAATGATGCGCTGGCCCACCGCCTGGCGCGGGTGGTGGCCGTGGGCCGCATGGCCGACTTGAACGCCCCTGACGCACCCCTGCTGCGCTTTCGTGTGGTGGCCAGCAGCAAAGCCGGTTTTACTGGCACTTGGCAGCAACTCGACGCCAGCCTGCGCAGAAAGCTGCACGACCCCAACGGTTGGTCACGCAAATCCATACGCTATGTGCGCCTACGCGCACCGCACGAATCTCAGCCCGAGTCTGACCTGGTAAGCCTGACGCAGCTGTGGGACTTGGCAATAGAAGAGTCTGCGCGTTTGGATACCGCAAAGTCTTGAGCTTGGCGTTTTTCTGGCTGTCCTGCCTGCGTTTACATGGCGGCTACTTGTCCACCACGGCCTCAATACAGCGCGCCGCGTAAAACGGTTTGAGCAGGCCAATCATGGCCTCTGGCATCAAGCCTAGAGACTGGGCTAAATCGACCAGGCGTTCGGGGCCTTTGGCCAGCATACCCAGCAGCTGCTGCTGGCCGGGTTGCAGCATCATCTCGGGCACGGGCGGCTTGCGGCGCAGGCGAATGCGGCGCGACAAATAGCGCGACGGCAGCTTGACATCTGGCGTATGGTCTGAGCGCGCATAGTCCCAAAAAAGCGCGTAGGCCGTGGTGATACGAAACTGTGCGGGTATGTCGTTAGCGCTGCGCAGGCGCTCCGTCAAAATGGATTGTTCGTAGGCCACGGATGTCAGCTCGGGGTGCAAACCTACACGCCAGGTTTTATGGTCGAACACCGCTACCAGCTTGCCTTCGTAAGTCCAGTGGATAGGCCGCTCGGAGAGCTCTTTGCGCCTGCTCCACAGCTCCCGACCCATAGCCAGACGCAGCGGCATGTCCAGCATGGTGAGCAGGTCGTCCATGCCCTCGGCAGCCATGTCAAACAATGCTGTCTGCTGTGCAGGCACCGGGTGCCTGAGAATCGATGATGCCTCGCCCTCCAGCGAGCTCAGCTCGGAGAACTTGGCTATGTCTCTAGGGTTGATTTTCGCCTGTGCCGCGTAAGGCACAAATTCGGCTTTTTCCATGGCTCTTAGCACCTTGCGCACCGGTCGCAGCAGCTTGTGCTTGACCGCAGGGGATATCACAGACAAAGGCGCATCGCCTGCTTCTGCGTCTGCGGCGCACACCCGCTTGAGCAAGTCCAGCGCGTCGATTGATGCTTCATAGCAGTTGGCCCTTAGCAATGCCTTGGGAGTGTGCAGGTCGTGGGTGCATTGCAGCATCTCCAGCAAATCGCGCGCCACCATCGGGCTGCGCAGGCCCATGGTCCAATCTCCAAACAGGCGCTCGGGTGCGTCAGTACTGTGCCACAACACTGCTATTTTTTCATGCCGACTGTCTTTGGCAATAGCCGCCCAGGCCTCGTCAAGATACTCGTTCGAACCCTCCAGCCAATGCACAAACACACCACTACCGTACAGCAGTACGCCAGTCAGGCCACGGTTACGGTTATTGGCAGCGCACACGTCATGCAGCATTTTGAGGTACTTCTCGGCCGGATCGCCACGCGCCTGGCTGCACACCAGCATCTGGCCCAGGCGGGCTTTCGGGGGCTTGGAGTCGGGCGCTGCCGCCAGCGGGCTGGGCTCGGTAGCCAAAAATGGCTTGGAATCACTACGGCTCACCACTGCCCCATCTCCACCCGAATGGCCACTTCGCAGTCGTCAAAAATCTCCAGCTTGGCAATTTTCACCCGCACACCCAGCACACCGGGCAGCTGCATCAGGCGGATGGAGAGTTTGCCTATCAAGCTCTCCAGCAGGTTGATATGCCGCTCTGTGCATTCGTCGATGATGATTTGGCGCACTTTGCGGTAGTCCAGCACATGGTTGATCCCATCGTCGCTGGGCAGCAAAGGCTGAGTGCCCAAGTTCAGCTCCGCGTCAACCTGTATCGGCTGGGACTTGGCAAGTTCTTGTTCGAGAATACCCAAATTCGCCTCAAAGCGCAGGCCGGTGAGGGTGAGAATTTGGGTGCCTTTAGAGGTGGGCATGTTTACATGAGCGAAAAATCGCGTTCAAATTTCATTAAATGCTGGCCACCGTCTACAAGCAGGGTAGTGCCGGTAATGGACTGGTTTTGGAGTGCGAATAATACCGTAGTACACACATCTTGCGCTGTAGAACTATGGCCCAAAGGACTTAAAGCATGCAAAGCCTTGAATTTATCGTCTGCCAGCATATGACTGGTCAAGGTGAGGCCCGGTGCCACGCCCACTACACGCACCTGCGGGGCCAAGGCCATGGCCAGCAGGGTGTTGGCCGCCTCTAGCGCGGCTTTGGACAGGGTATAGCTCAAAAAATCGGGATTGGGGTTCCATAGCTTTTGGTCTAGCAGATTCACCACCACGCCCGTGGCTTGGCGCTCTTGCACATGGCTGTGCACCGCCTGCGCCAGCAAAATGGGCGCAGCGGTGTTGGCCCGCAGGTGCTGCTCCAAGAGGGCGTAACTAAAGCTGGCGGGCGTGTCGTGCTCAAACAATGCGGCGCTGTTGACCACCGCGTCGAGCTGGCCCATACGGGCCACCACTTGGGGCACCAGCGCGCGGGTGGCAGCTTCGTCGCTTAAATCGGCCTGAAAATGGGCGTTTGCAGCCGTCAACGCATCGCAATCTGCCACGGTTTTCACAGCTTCTTGCTCTGACCCGCGGTAATGCACCGCCACGCGCCAGCCCGCCCGCGCCAGCGCCAGCGCGATCTCGCGGCCTAGCCGCTTGGCAGCGCCGGTAACGAGTACAACAGGAGGAGCAGATGCGGTCATGGGATCACAGACAATACAGGGATGGAATCTTCACCACTGAGTGTATCGGACGCGCTGTGTGCACAAATTCACCAATCTATTGACCTTGCAGGAGGCTGGCTGCCGTTTGATGCCTTCATGCATGCCGCGCTGTACAACCCGGGCTTGGGCTACTACGCCCACGGCTCGCAAAAGTTTGGCGCACTGCCCAGCTCGGGCAGCGACTTTATCACTGCGCCTGAGATGTCGCCACTGTTTGGTGCCTGCGTAGGCGAACAGATAGCGCAGGGCTTGCAAGCCAGTGGCACCCGCAGCGTATACGAGTTTGGTGCCGGTACCGGAGCCATGGCGCTACAAATATGTGAGCTGCTACCGCGATTATCTATTGGGCTGGAGCACTATTTCATCATAGAAGTGTCCAGTAGCCTGCGTGCACGGCAGCAGGAAAAGCTGGCCCAGTTTGGCAACTTGGTGCAGTGGTTGGACGCTTTGCCAGAGCAGATCGAAGGGGTGATAGTGGGCAACGAGGTGCTGGACGCGATGCCGGTCAAACTGTTGGCGCGCAAGCAAGGGGTGTGGCATGAGCGCGGGGTGGCTGTGGTTACCCAGGCCGAGAGCGGCGCAGCTATGGCCAGCCAAGAGGCCGCGCAAGCACCCCCTAGCCACGGCAGCAGTGGCAATACCAGCACCCCTCCAAGCGCCACCACTTTTACTTGGCAAGACCATCCCACCCCGCTGCGCCCCTCGTTTGAAATAGCGGGCAGCCACGACTACCTGACCGAGATCCACCCGCAGGCAGAGGCTTTTGTCCAGACCATCGCCCAGCATTTGGTACGCGGAGCAGCTTTCTTTATCGACTATGGTTTTCCCGAGAGTGAGTACTACCACCCCCAACGTCACATGGGCACCTTGATGTGCCATTACCAACACCTGGCCGACCCTGACCCACTGGACAAAGTGGGTCTGAAAGACATCACTGCGCATGTGAACTTCACTGGCATCGCGCTGGCCGGGCAGGACGCGGGGCTGGATGTGCTGGGCTACTGCAACCAGGCGCGGTTTTTGATGAACTGCGGTTTGCTACAAAAAATGGAGCTGTTTCCGCAATTGAATAGGGGGCTAGCCGCCAAATTGGCTACCGAACACGAGATGGGAGAGCTCTTCAAAGTCATTGGCTTTGGCAAGGGCGTGGATTTTGAACCGGTGGGTTTTAGCCATGGGGATCGTAGCCATACTTTGTAGCTGCCGCCTCCTGCAAGCGGCATCTTCAAAACCTCAAACTGCCAAAGCCGAACATGCTAGCGCTGGGAGGCCCCAAAGCATCTTTACACTATTTGTTTTTGTTGTACACATCTACCACCACCGCCGCCAACAGCACCAGTCCCTTGATCACTTGCTGGTAGTCAATACCAATGCCCATGATGGACATGCCGTTGTTCATCACGCCCATGATGAAGGCGCCAATCACCGCACCCAGCACCTTGCCCACACCGCCCGAAGCGGAGGCACCACCGATGAAGCAGGCGGCGATCACGTCCAGCTCAAAACCCAAGCCCGCTTTGGGTGTGGCGGTATTCAAACGCGCTGCAAAAATCAGCCCTGCCAGCGCGGCCAGCACGCCCATGTTGATGAAGGTGTAGAAGGTCAAGCGCTCAGTTTTGATGCCTGACAGGCGAGCCGCTTTTTCGTTGCCGCCCAGCGCGTAGATGCGCCTGCCGATGGTGGTTTTGGAGGTGACAAAATCGTACACCAGCATCAGCAGCAGCATGACGATCAGCACGTTGGGCAAGCCCTTGTAGGACGACAGCAGATAGCTGAAAGCCGCAATCATGGCGGCGAAAACCAAGTTTTTCAGAACAAAAAACACCATAGGTTCATTGTTCATGCCGTGCTTGATGCGGTCTGCGCGTCCACGCACCTTGACCACCAGCAGCCCCACCGCCATCAGTAGCCCGGCGATCAGCGAGGTGATGCGCAAGGTCTCGCCCGCAAACGGGTCTGGGATAAAGCCTGTGCTGAGCAATTGAAACTCTGGCGGGAAAGGCCCGACCGATGAGCCCTGTAATACCGCCAGCGCCAAGCCTTTGAACACCAGCATACCAGCCAGCGTCACGATGAAGGAGGGAATTTTGTGAAAAGCTACCCAGTAGCCTTGTGCGGCACCGATCACGCCACCCAACACAAGGCAGATGATGGCGGCCACCACAAAGTGCACGTCGTAGTTGACCATCAGCACCGCCGCCACGCCACCGATAAACCCGCAGACTGAACCCACCGACAGGTCAATATGCCCCGCCACAATCACCAGCAGCATGCCCAGCGCCATGACAATGATGTAGCTGTTTTGCAAAATCAGGTTAGTCAGGTTTAGCGGCTGGAACAGTGTGCCGTCCGTCATCACCTGAAAAAACACCATGATGGCGATCAGCGAAATCAGCAGGCCATATTCACGCAGGTTGTTTTTCAAAAAGCCTACGCCACCTTGCATTGCCGTACCAGTGGTAGGGAGTGTTACGCCAGCTGAGGATGTCGTTGCCATGTCAATTGCCTTCTGATGCCACGATGGATCGCATAATTTTCTCCTGGCTCGCGTCTGCGGCTGAAAACTCGGCCACCAATAGGCCTTCGTTCAGCACGCAGATACGGTCGCACATGCCCAGCAGTTCGGGCATTTCGGATGAGATCAGCAGCACGCACCTGCCCTGTGCTGCCAGGTCCGCGATGATGGTGTAAATCTCGTACTTGGCGCCCACGTCAATACTGCGGGTAGGCTCGTCCAGGATCAGCACCTCGGGGTTGGAGAACAGCCATTTACTCAGCACCACTTTTTGCTGGTTACCGCCCGACAGGTTCACCGTGCGGGCCAATACGTCGGGGCTGCGGATGTTGAGCTTGCGGCGGTATTCCTCAGCCACGCCAAACTCGCGGCCCTCGTCGATCACGCTATGGCTCGAGACCGCTTGAAGGTTGGCCAGCGTGGTGTTCCAGGCGATAGTCTCTTCCAACACCAGACCATAGCCCTTGCGGTCTTCAGTGACATAGGCGATGCCATGGTCAATGGCTTTTTGTACTGTGCTGGTGTCAATCTCTTTGCCATGCAGCAGCACCTGGCCGCTGATACCCTGGCCGTAGCTGCGGCCAAAAATGCTCATAGCCAGCTCGGTGCGGCCCGCGCCCATCAGGCCTGCAATGCCCACAATCTCACCGCGACGGACGTGCATGTCTACGCCTTTGATCACCTGGCGATCCACATGCACGTCGTGGTGTACCCGCCAGTTCTTCACCTCGAACACCGTCTCACCGATCTGGGGCGTGCGCTTGGGGTAGCGGTCTTGCATCTCGCGGCCCACCATGTGCTTGATCACACGGTCTTCGCTGACCGGCTCCCTGCTGCAATCCATGCACGCGACGGTCGCGCCATCACGCAGCACGGTGATAGTGTCGGCCACCTTGGCGATTTCATTGAGTTTATGCGAGATCAAAATGCACGCAATGCCCTGGTTTTTCAACTCCAGCAGCAGTTGCAGCAGCGCGTCGCTGTCGGTCTCGTTCAGGCTGGCAGTGGGCTCGTCCAGTATCAGCAGCTGGACTTCTTTGGACAGCGCCTTGGCAATCTCAACCAGCTGTTGCTTGCCCACACCCAGGTCGGTAATCAAGGTAGCGGGTGATTCTTTCAAGCCTACTTTTTTCAGCAACGACTGGGTTTTGATAAACGCTGCCGACCAGTCGATCACGCCGTATCGCGCCTGCTCGTTACCTAAAAAAATGTTCTCTGCAATGGACAGTAAGGGCACCAGTGCCAGCTCTTGGTGGATGATGATAATGCCCAGCTTCTCGCTGTCAGAAATACCTTTGAATTTACATTCGTTGCCAAGAAAGCGGATGTCACCCTCGTAATCGCCATGGGGATAGACACCGCTCAGCACCTTCATCAAGGTCGATTTACCTGCGCCGTTTTCACCGACGATGGCGTGTATCTCACCCGCTTGTACCGCCAAGCTCACGTCGCTCAGCGCCTTCACGCCGTGAAAGGCCTTGCTGATGGCGCGCATTTCCAAAATGGGACTTGTCATGTTGTTGTCACTATAACTATCTTGACACGCATTGGAAAGTAAAAAGGCCCTGCGCATTGCGGCACAGGGCCTGTCACTAGTAGTTAGAGCTAATTTACTTACCCAGTTGCTCTTCTTTGATATAGCCACTGCCCACCAAGACTTGCTTGTAGTTGGACAGATCCACACTGACCGGCTTGAGCAAATACGAGGGCACCACTTTGACCTTGTTGTTATAGGTCTTGGTGTCGTTGATCTCTACTTTTTTGCCGCTCATCATCGCGTCCACCATATTGGCAGTCACTTTGGCCAGCTCGCGGGTGTCTTTGAAGATGGTGGAGTACTGCTCTTTGCGGATAATCGACTTGACCGAGGGTACCTCAGCATCTTGCCCACTCACGAACGGGAAGGGCTGGCCAGCGCTGCCGTAGCCCACACCTTTGAGGGACGACAAAATGCCGATGCTCAAACCGTCATACGGTGACAGCACGGCATTGACCTTGGCTTTGCCATAGTAGGCGCTGAGCAGGTTGTCCATACGGGCCTGGGCCACCGCGCCATCCCAGCGCAGAGTAGACACCTTGTTCATGCCCACTTGCTTGCTTTGCACGACCAGCTTGCCGCTCTTGATGTACGGATCCAGCACCGACATAGCCCCGTCGTAGAAGAAGAAAGCGTTGTTATCGTCCGCTGACCCGCCGAACAGTTCAATGTTGAAAGGGCCCTTACCTTCTTTCAGGCCCAAGGCTTTTTCCAGCGACTGGGCTTGCAGCACGCCCACCTGAAAATTGTCGAACGTGGCGTAGTAGTCCACGTTTTTGCTGCCCACAATCAGGCGGTCATAGGCTACCACCTTGATGCCTTTGTCTGCCGCTTTTTGCAGCGCGTTAGACAGAGTACTGCCGTCGATGGCGGCAATCACCAGCACCTTCACCCCCTTGGTGATCATGTTCTCGATTTGCGCCAATTGGTTGGGAATATCGTCGTCGGCGTACTGCAAATCGGCTTTGTAGCCTTTGGCGGCCAGCGCGGTCACCATGCTGTTGCCGTCGCTGACCCAGCGGGTGGAAGTTTTGGTGGGCATGGCCACGCCTACGGTGCCTTTGTCCTGCGCTTGCACAAAAGGAGTGGCAAAGGCAAAGCCCAGCGTCAAACTGGCAGCCAGCGTTTTGAAAGTGGTTCGACGTACGTTCACTGTATCTCTCCAAAATGTAGATGCGGCAAGCTTCGCTTGGGATGCTAGATTACGAATCAGGACAAACCCGCACAAGCACTTTGGGTCAATAGTATCAATGTGTAGAGATGTTTAATTCCGCGCTACGAGAGCCACTAATTCCAGCCTCCATCGACTTTGAATTCTTGTGCTGTGCACATCGCTGCATCATCGGATGCAAGAAATAACACCATCTGCGCAATATCGGATGGCTGCAATTTATCAGGCAGACACTGGTTGCGCTTGATGCGTTCTTCGCCCTCTGCATTTAACCAAAGTTTGATCTGGCGCTCAGTCATCACCCAGCCAGGCGATACGGTGTTCACACGAATACGATCCGCTCCCAAGGCACCTGCCAAGCCGCGCGTAAGGCCGTTGACGGAGGATTTAGCAATGGCGTAGCAGGGGTAGTTGGCATCTTTGTTTTGCCACCCGGTGGAGCCCAGGTTAATGATGGAACCCCCCCCCAGCCTGCGCATGCCTGGCACGACAGACTGGATGGCAAAAAACGCGGGCCGTTGGTTTACGGCCATGCGCTCGTCCCAATACTCGGGCGTGACGGACTCCAAACTGTGGCGATCATCCCGCGCCACGTTGTTGACCAAGGTGGAAAAATCTCCAAGTGCTTTAGCAGCGGTAGTGATGGCGGCTTGCAGGGCTGCCAGGTCGCGCACGTCGCAGGCTTGCCACCATGGGCTTGGGTAACCTTCAGCTGCCAGTCGATCTGCCAAAGCCGAGCTTTCAGGTTCTGCTACATCCACAAAAGCCACTCGTGCGCCTTGCCTGGCAAAGGCGGTAACAATAGCCGCGCCGATACCAGTGGCGCCGCCCGTCACAAACACGCTTTGCCCGCGCAGGCTCGGGTACTGGGTCATAGTCGTACTTCCTGTCATATCGCGACCTGTGGGTAATTGCGGTAAAGTTGGGGGGGGCTTGCACCAGTTTAAATGAATAATAGTTGGCCGTCAAAGCGCGCGACGATCACGCGGGTTGAGGCGTCACTGTCTACCTTGTTCACGGTGCGAGAGAGGTGTAACGATGTCGTCCGTGCCTTGGACGTAGTGACAGCTCCTTGCTCCAGATCTAAACATGGTCAAGCAAAAAAGGCAAACTTTACAACCCAAGCATAGTGCGCTATAAATTACGCAAGGCAAATCACACAGAACGTTCAAAAAAGTTAAAGTCCTCTGAGCGCTCTGGCCAGTTCGGCAAATTTTTCATCACCTACTGCGTCGCGAATTTTCGGTGCCAAAGCCATCAAGTCTTTGTAGCCCGCCGCCGACTCTAAGGCAAAGTTAAGGCGAAAACCGCGCAAACCCAAACCGGAAGTGAGCTTGGTAGCTATGGGGTAGGCCCGTTGGTAGCGCTCTTGCTCGGAAACCACAGGGGGCGCAGCCGCCGGCTTGCTAGCGGGCTCCACAGCCTTACTGGTACCAGCCGGCACGCTGGCTGCAAAAGGTACGCTCGCTTTGAAGTCACTGGACCGGAAGTCACTGGACTTAAAACCGTCGCTCATCTCGATCAATCCTGCGTCGACCAGGTGTTTAATGTCGGCTGCATTCAATCCAGTCGCAGCCAAGGCTTTGAAAATGACACTGTCGTCTTTCTCGCCGTCAAACAAAATAAATGCAGAGCGCTGGCTAAAGCTGAGCGTGATGTTGCGCTCTTGGAAGAGTTTCTTGCCTAGTTCAGTTTTTTTGTATTTCATAGAATGACGTTTTACTTACCCGTAAATTACACCACAAGTTAAGCACTCTGGCATCCAATTTTGCAGGAAATAGTGTGCACAGGCTATAGGTTGTAGCCCTTACATCGAAAGTCAGAAGCATGCTCGCTTTGTGTCGCGACTAAGTGGGCGACCGGAGCTGGTCTATGAGCTGCCTTTCCAAGGCGTTGGGCTTGGGGGTGAAAATGCTCACCAAAATCAACGTGACTACCCCTATTGGCACCCCAAAAACTCCGGCGGCCAGGGGTTGAATGCCCCACCAAAGCGCGATGGGTGAATCGATACCAAATACGCCTCTGAGCCAAGGTTGGTTCGTGACCATGTAGTAAAAGGTCACGGCAAAACCGGCCCACATAGCGGCCATAGCTCCCCAGCGGGTCGCACCCCGCCAAAAAATACCAAATACCAACGCTGGAAAAAACACCGAAGCAGCCAACGAGAAAGCGGCGGTGACCATGAACACAATGTCGCCAGGCTTTTGCGCTGCGGCGTAGGCCGCCATCAACGCCACGATCAACAAAAGCACCTTGGACAGAGTGACGCGGCGCATGGGCTTGGCATCAGGGGCTACTATTTTGTAATAAAGATCATGGGATAAAGCGCTGGCAATCGTCAACAGCAGCCCATCAGCGGTGGACAACGCTGCGGCTAAACCCCCAGCAGCTACCAGCCCTGCAATCACATACGGCAATCCCGCGAGCTCTGGCATGGCGAGCATGATGATGTCGCTGCTCAGCGTGATCTCGCCGAGTTGCAAAATACCGTCCAAATTGATATCCGTCACGGAGATTAAGCTGGGATCTACCTTACTCCATTGTGTGATCCAAGCAGGCAGTTTATTAAAAGGTGTGCCCACCAGGTTTTGAAAAATTTCATATTTCACCAACACCGCCAGAGCGGGTATTGTCAGGTACATAATCAAAATAAAAAACAAAGACCAAGTGGCTGCGCTTCGTGCTTCCCGCACGCTGGCAGTAGTGTAGTAGCGGGTAAGCACATGCGGCAGCGATGCGGTTCCCACCATCAAACAAAAAATCAATGCTAAAAAATTATTACGGGAAGTGGCGTGGGTTTCTTTTTCTGCATCGCTGCCGTCTGGGTCACCGCTGAACTCCTGCGCATGGCGTGGCAAACCTGATAAAGGTTTAGCTTTAAGATCTGCAACCGCTCGGGCTTGTTGCCAACTGCTGATGGCTTTCTTCTCATCCCGGGGTAGTGCGGCCAACGCCTTTTCGGCAACGGCTATCTCGCGCGGCGAAGTGTTAATGGTCTTGAGCTCGGCTACCTTTCGGGTCGCAAGTATGCGGTCTTGGGCCAACGCCTGCGTTGGATGGGCCAGCTTGTCATCAAGATTTACCACTCTTGCTCGGTAGATCTCCTGTACCTGTAATTCGCCAGGGCTCCGTAATAATTGCGCTTCGCGTTCAGTGACTTTTTCAAGCTGTGCACCGAACACAAAATGGGGCAATGGTGAGCCAGTCTGTTTGACGGACAGCCACACTACAGGCACCAAGAATGCAATGATCATCACGATGTACTGCGCCACCTGTGTCCAGGTGACAGCACGCATCCCGCCCAAGAATGAGCACATCAGCACCCCACCCAAGCCCATGAAAATACCAATTTCAAATGCAATGCCTGTCAGGCGAGAGCTGATCAAGCCCACGGCGTAAATTTGCGCCACCAGGTAGACAAATGAACACATGATGGCTGCCAATGCGGCCATCACGCGGGGGGCTTTGCCGCCATAACGCGCGGCAAAAAAATCAGCTAACGTAAATTGGCCAAACTTGCGCAAGTACGGCACTACCAGTAGGGCGAGCAAGCAAAAACCGCCTGTCCAGCCCAAGATAAATGCCAGGCCGCCGTAGCCACCCAAGTACAAGGTACCCACCAAGCCCACAAACGAGGCGGCTGACATCCAGTCAGCCGCAGCAGCCATGCCGTTGTACATGGCGGGTATGCGCCTGCCAGCCACGTAGTATTCGTTCATATCGGCGGTGCGGCAGAACACGCCGATGGCCGCGTAGACAGCAATCGTGGCCATCAAGAAAC
>JAYVDN010000569.1:0-8803 GCA_043749385.1 Polaromonas sp. | reverse complement strand
ATCAGTGCTTGGCCCGCCATAGACAAGTACGGCCTGAGCTTTCTTACCCGAAGCGTGTGGGATCCAGTGCAAAACGACTATGGCGGCCTGGTGATGATTTATGGCACGCTGGCCACGTCTTTCATCGCCTTGCTGATTGCCGTACCCGTCAGTTTTGGTATTGCGTTGTTCCTGACCGAGCTGTCGCCAGCGTGGCTGAGACGGCCTTTGGGCACAGCCATCGAGCTGCTGGCCGCCGTACCCTCCATTGTCTATGGCATGTGGGGTTTGTTGGTCTTTGGTCCCATTTTGGCGACTTATGTACAGCAGCCTTTACAGGCAGTGTTTAGCAATGTGCCTTATATCGGTGCCTTGGTATCTGGCCCGCCCGTAGGTATTGGCATTTTGAGCGCAGGAATTATTTTAGCCATCATGATCATTCCATTTATCGCATCCGTCATGCGCGATGTGTTTGAAGTAACACCCGCCTTGTTGAAGGAGTCGGCCTATGGCCTGGGCTCCACCACATGGGAAGTGATGTGGAAGGTAGTGTTGCCCTATACCAAAGCTGGGGTGGTCGGCGGCATCATGTTGGGGCTCGGCCGCGCTATTGGGGAGACGATGGCGGTAACGTTTGTGATTGGCAATATGAACCAGTTGGATTCTCTGAGTGTGTTCCAGGCGGCTAACAGTATTACCTCGGCGTTGGCTAACGAGTTTGCCGAAGCGGGCGAGGGCTTACACCAAGCTTCGCTGATTTACTTGGGCTTGGTATTGTTTTTTATCACGTTTGTAATCTTGTCTCTCTCCAAATTATTGCTTTCACAGCTTAAGAAGTCTGAAGGATCAAAATCATGAGCGCAGTGATTGGCAACGCATCACGGGTACTGATCAAAGAGCAAGATGTGCAGCTTGGTAGGCAAGCCAAATTTGCGCGCCGCAAATTGGTCAATCAAATCGCCCTCTTGTTGTCCTTGGCTGCCATGGCCTTCGGGTTGTTTTGGTTAGCGTGGATTCTGTGGGAAACCATTAGCTTGGGCTTGTCGGGCATAGCGCTTGCAACGTTCACGGAAATGACCCCGCCTCCCAACGAGGCTGGTGGCTTGGCCAATGCTTTGTGGGGTTCATTTTTGATGGTGTCACTCGCCACGTGTATTGGCACTCCGGTTGGCGTGATGGCGGGTATCTACTTGGCTGAGTATGGCGCTAAAGGTCGCCTCGCCTCTGTGACGCGCTTCGTGAACGATATCTTGTTGTCTGCGCCCAGTATCGTCATTGGATTGTTCGTCTATGCCGTGATAGTGACGCGTTTCAAGTCTTTCAGCGGTGTAGCGGGTGTTATGGCATTGGCTCTGATCGTGATTCCCATCGTGATCCGGACCACAGAAAACATGCTTGCTCTGGTACCTTCGGGTTTGCGCGAGGCGGCGTATGCGCTGGGTTCACCCAAGTGGAAGGTCATCATGAGTATTACCCTGCGCGCGTCACGTGCAGGCGTGCTCACAGGTATTTTGCTAGCTATCGCGCGCATCGCTGGAGAAACCGCGCCTTTGCTCTTTACCGCTCTAAGCAATCAGTTTTGGACCACCAACTTGAGTGAGCCGATGGCCAGTCTACCCGTCACTATTTTTAAATTTGCAATGAGTCCTTACGAAAACTGGCAAAAACTAGCCTGGGCAGGCGTATTGATTATTACCACGGCGGTGCTGGGTTTAAATATCCTGGCACGTGTACTGACAAGGAACAAAAACTAATGGACACAGTATTCAGCGCTAAAAATGCAGCACCCGTCACGGATGCCAAGCAAGAGACCCCAAAGCTGGTGGTTCGCGATTTGAATTTCTACTACGGTAAATTCTTAGCGCTCAAAAACATCAATCTCACCATTCCTGAAAGAAAGGTTACCGCTTTTATAGGCCCCTCTGGCTGCGGGAAATCTACCCTTTTGCGTACCTTCAACCGCATGTTTGAGCTGTATCCAGAACAACGTGCGACTGGTGAAATTATGTTGGACGGTGAAAACCTTTTGACCAGCAAGACGGATGTGGCATTGATACGCGCCAAGGTGGGCATGGTCTTTCAAAAACCCACGCCTTTTCCTATGTCCATCTATGACAATGTGGCGTTTGGGGTCAAGCTTTTTGATAACCTGAACGCCAGCGATATGGATGATCGCGTGGAATGGGCGCTGCGCAAGGCGGCGCTGTGGAACGAGGTGAAGGACAAGTTGGGCCAAAGCGGCTCGGGCTTGTCGGGTGGGCAGCAGCAGCGCTTGTGTATTGCGCGCGGCATCGCCATCAAGCCCGAGGTGTTGCTTTTGGATGAGCCTTGCTCAGCACTAGACCCTATTTCCACGGCCAAGATTGAAGAGCTGATTGCTGAATTGAAAAGCGATTACACGGTGGTGATCGTTACCCACAACATGCAGCAGGCGGCCCGCTGCAGCGACTACACGGCGTATATGTACTTGGGTGATTTAGTGGAGTTTGGTGAAACTGAGCAGTTATTTTTCAAGCCCAGCCGCAAAGAAACCGAAGACTACATTACAGGCCGTTTTGGTTAAAGGATCACTATGTCAGACAAACATCTCTCTACCCAATTTGACGCTGACTTGAACGCGCTGTCAGCCCGTCTGATGGAGATGGCCGGTTTGGTCGAGTCGCAAACCCGTGGCGCTATCGAGGCGCTGACACACTTCAATACTGAGGTGGCAGACCGTGTCATAGCAGCCGAAGACCGAGTCAACGCGATGGAAGTGCACATTGACCGCGAACTCAGCTCCATCATTGGCCGCAGGCAGCCTACGGCGCGCGACTTGCGTTTGCTCATGGCTATTTCGCGCATGACGGCAAATCTGGAGCGCGCGGGCGATGAGGCGCAGAAAATTGCCCGCATGGTCAAAAGCATGATCGCCAGCGGATCGGCCAGAGCCTTGCCAGTCAGTGAGCTGCATATCGCGGTCGAATTGGCTGCGGGCTTGCTGCGCAAGTCACTGGACGCCTTTGCTCGTTTGGATACAAAAACCGCAGTAGACATTTTGAAAGAAGATGATCTGATTGACCGCGAGTTTGGCGGCTTTGTGCGTAAACTGGTGACTTACATGATGGAGGACCCGCGCATGATTTCGCCCAGTCTGGACCTGCTTTTTGTGGCCAAAGCTATCGAACGTATTGGCGATCACGCCAAAAATATTGCTGAATCCATCATCTACGTAGTGAAGGGCACCGATGTGCGGCACACCTCGATGGAAGAAATAGAGTCGGCGGTCATTTAAATGAAGCCATCTCGTGTACTCATTGTGGAAGACGAGCCGGCGATTGCCGAGCTGATAGCTATCAATTTGCGCCATCATGGTTTTGAACCCATCATCGCGGGCGATGGAGAGCAAGCGCAGCGTGAGCTGGATGCCGTGCTCCCTGATGTCATATTGCTCGACTGGATGCTACCTACCACCAGCGGATTGGCTTTGGCGCGCAAATGGCGCAGCGATGCACGTACCCGGCCCGTGCCCATTTTGATGCTGACAGCGCGTAGCGATGAACCCGACAAAATTCAGGGCCTGGATGCGGGTGCAGATGATTACGTCACCAAACCATTTTCCACCCAAGAACTGATGGCGCGGATACGCGCAGTGCTGCGTCGCCGTGCGCCCGATCAGGTAAAAGGCCAATTGCAAATAGGCGCGCTGTGTTTGGATGGTGCGACACATCGGGTAGTATTCAATAACGTTGAGCTGAAACTTGGCCCCACAGAATTCAAGCTGCTTAACTACTTGATGACTTACCCAGAGCGGGTACATAGCCGGGCCCAATTGCTAGACAAAATATGGGGTGATCACGTGTTTATTGAAGAGCGTACCGTAGATGTTCATATCAAGCGTCTTCGGGAGGCATTGGCAGAAGCAGGAGCGATGGTGGAGACAGTGCGCGGCGCAGGCTACCGTATTACGGCTGTTGTCTCGCCAGCGGCGCAAGCCTCCCATTGAACGGCATGTTACAACGTTTTGCTGCATATGTAGCTGCGGCTTTTTCGGGTTTCTTTATTTTCTATGGTTTTTTTTCCATAGGTGTGGCGCCTTGGGGCGCCGTGTTGGGCGCAGCCTTGTGGATGGTATGGGACGGGTGGCGTGCAAGCGCTTTCGGCCGGGCCCTGCGCTCTGCCCAAGCAGGAGCAGATTTGCCCACGCTCATGGGCTGGTGGGGTGGCTGCCTGGACCGGGTGCGCCGGATGCTGCGCAACAGCAGTGAGCAGCTTGCCGCTAGCGAGCGGCGCATGACCGATTTTTTATCTGCCATTCAGGCATCTCCCACAGGCGTGCTGCTGCTCGACCCGCTTAACCGCATTGAGTGGTGCAACCAAACGGCGGCGCAGCAACTGGGCTTGGACGCGCAGCGTGATGTGTTGCAGCATGTGGGCAACCTGGTGCGCCAGCCGGACTTTGCGGCGTACCTGAATGAGGCGAGCTTCGACCATGAAGTGGTGTTTTCTGCCGCGCACAGCACGGCGCAGCGGCCCGTCAAAATATCTGCGCAGTTGCATCCTTATGGTGAAGGCCGCAAACTGATGCTGACGCGGGACGTGACCGCCATCGAGCAGGCGGAGGCGCAGCGACGCGATTTTGTAGCCAATGTGTCACATGAAATTCGCACGCCGCTCACGGTGCTGAGCGGTTTTGTAGAAACCCTGCAAAACCTGCCACTGGATGAATCGCAGCGCAACCGGTATCTCGGCTTGATGGCCCAGCAATCGCAGCGCATGCAGGCACTGGTGAGTGATCTGTTGACGCTTTCCAAGCTGGAGGGCAGCCCGATTCCCAGCTTGGCTGACAACGTGCCCATACATACGCTGCTGGACCAATGCGAGCAAGACGCGCGTGCTTTGATGCAAATGGGTGTTGTGCAGCACACCCAGCCGCTGCGCTTGCGTTTTAACTATGCCAATGAGGCCGATGTGCAAGCCACGCTGCTGGGCAACCGCAACGAGATGCTCAGCGCCATGGGAAACTTGGTGAACAATGCTGTGCGTTACACCCCTGCAGGTGGCAGTGTGGACGTGCATTGGGCGGTATTGCCCGACGGGCGCGGCGAACTGACCGTGGTGGATAACGGTCCTGGCATCGCTCCAGAGCACTTGCCGCGCTTGACAGAGCGCTTCTACCGCGTGGACCGCAGCCGTTCCCGCGATACGGGTGGCACAGGTTTAGGCTTGGCTATTGCCAAACATGTGGCTCAGCGCCACGGCGGTGAGCTTAAAGTGACCTCCGTGGTAGGCAAGGGCAGTGCATTTACTCTGACTATAGGCGCTGTGCGGGTGCGCGTGGTGTAGCCAAAGCGTAGTGCACCAACAGCGCTAAAAACAATGCTGCCACGACGGCCAGCGCCGCAGCACCGGTCAACCAAAATGCCTGCGCAGATTGCATCGCGGTGCCCCAGGTGCCGTCGGTGTACGCCAGCGCGTAGCCGCCACCCAGCCCCACACCCCAGAGCATCACGCCGTAGATCAACAATGGCATTAACGTCACGCGGTAGCAGCGCAGTACAAAAGCGCAAATGGTTTGCAGGGCATCAAACCAGTGGTATACAGCTACCCATACCAGCAAGCTGCTGGCTAGCATTACCACCGCTGCGTCGGTGGAATACAAAGCCGCTATCGGGTGTGCCAGTGCATACGTGAGCAGCGCCACCACGCTGGCAAGGCCCACCGTCAGCCCCAAGCCTAAGCGCGCTACCGCACGCGCACGCAAGGGGTTGCCAGCACCTATCCAGTACGACACCCGCGCACTGCAAGCTATCGACAATGCCAGTGGCAGCATGTACATCACGCCGGCCATGTTGGAGGCAATCTGATGGCTGGCAGCGGGCACGATACCCAGGCGGGCAATGAACAAGGCCATCAAAGTAAACGAGGTGATTTCTACCAGGTAGGCCATGCCACCGGGTAAACCGGTGCGTGCAAAACGCTGTAGCAGCGGCCAGTTGGGCGGCTCCATCTGGTGCATCAGCTTGAGCGGCTGGTAGAGCGTTTGCGTGCGCAGCATAAGCAGTGCGCACAGCAGCATCAGCCAGTTCACAATGAAGGTGGCCCAGGCACAGCCTGCCAGTCCCATGGCGGGGATGCCCAGCCCACCAAAGGCAAGCCAGATGGTGAGCGGCACCTTCACGAGCAACGAGCCTACTTGCAACGCAGTGACAAGTTTAGGTTTGCCCAGCGCTTGGTTGAGCGATGAGTACATGCGAAAGCCCATGGACGGCAAGAGAGCCCACGCCAAAATACCCAAGTAATTTTCTACCGCTAGGCGCAGCGCCTCGGGCACCTGAGCGGCGTGCAGCAGCGGCTGCGGAAAAAGCATCACCGCCATGCCTAGCAACACCAGGGCAACAGCCAAGTAAACAGACTGGCGCACGCTGCGGCCCAGCTCTGGGTAGCGCTGCGCACCGTGCAGCTCGGCATACACCGGCAGCAGCGCCTGCATCACCCCCATGAGCGACACATACACGCTCACATAAATCGATGCACCGATGGACAGCACGGCCAAGGCCTCGGGCGCATACCGGCCAGCAACGATGGTGTCGGTAATGCTGAAGGCCATCACAGCCAACTGGCCCACCATCACGGTGCCGGCGTGCTGCGCTATGGTGGCCAGCTCGGATGTGTGGAGCTCACGGTTTGGCGTGGCGGCGGTTGGAGGCATCTGTGAGTTAACGCGCCAATGATTGGCGTTGAAACACCAGCAGGTCATCGCTGGTAGAGGTGCGGCGGCGCGCACCACTGCGCAGTTGCCAGTCGCTGGCTTGGTCAGATTTTGCAAAAGCGGCTTGCGACGCTGCATGCACAATGAGCCAACCACAGGCTTGGGCTTGTGTTAGCGGCACCAAACGCAGCTTGCCGTGGTAGGACAGCGCAGCGGCCTCAACTTGCGTCACGCCGTACACGGCTACGCACGGGCTGGTAGGGCTGTCGATGCTGCGGGTGACTTGGCGTACCACGGCCATGTCGCTGCGCACGTAGTTCAGCAAGGGCATCCACAGGGTCATGAGCAGCAGCCACGACATGGCTGCGCCGCTGGCGGGCAGCACCAAACTCTTCCATAGCGCATCGCGGTGGCGGCCTGCACGCCAGCTGACTAACCACACCCACGCCACCGTAGCTGCCAGAGCCGCTACAAAGGGCAGCCAAGCAAAGCTAGGCTCAAAGCCCGGCACCAAGCGCCGCACGTTGGCTGCAGGCTGCGCGGGTATGCCAGTTTGCATGGCCAGCCACACCACCCAAATAATCAAACCGCAGATAGAAAAGAACAGCAAGGTAAACCAGTCGATCAGTGCCGTCATGCTGCGCTGCAAAGTAGGCAAGGCAAACGCAGCCAAACAGGCCAAGGTGGGCGCTGCGAGCAGCAATGTGCGGTCAGCGCTAGGGGCTATCAAAGTGGCCAGCACTATCACCGCTGCCAAGGCCAGTGGCAGGGCGATATGAAAATGCCGCCACCAGGCACGCCACTTCCACAGCGCAACCAGCGCCATGGGCCAGGCGGGCCAGGTAAACCACAACATCAATTGGCCCCAAGCGCGCCAGTCGTCCCAGAGCACGGGTAACTGGCCCACACGGGCATGCCACAAATCAAGCTGCACTGCCAACAGGGTTGCACCCATGCCCAAGACCACAAAGTACAGGGCCCAGCGCCGCGCGTGCGCGTCTTTCTGCACAGCGCGTGCGATGGCACCTGCACAGGCCAAAGCCAAACCGAAAGCGGGTACGCCAGACAAGGCTAGCCCCAAGGAGGCCACTGCGGCGGCTAGGGCCGATACCACCGTTCGGTAGGGCGATGCCGCGTAGGCAAAAAACAAAACAGCGGTAAAGGCCAGTTGCGCCGCGTTGGGCGTAGTCTCGTGCGACAACTGCGCCAAGCCCAGCATGGCAATCATGGACAGCAAGCCGCCATCGGCCATGGCGCGGGCGTAGTCGGTGGGCTGGGCCTCGCCACCAAACGCAAAAGGCACAGGTTGCGCGGCCTCGCGGCGTGCCAGGTAGTACACCGCATACCATGTGGCCAGCAAAGTTACGCCCAATAGCATGGCAAACGGTACACGGGCTGCAAAATCTGCTGGTACCCACACAGGAGCTATTTGCATAGCCCAAGCGCCTAGCCAGTACGGCAGAAGAGCCGGTAGCTCTGGCCCGCGCCCCAGCAGGGTAATAGACCACCACGAGGTGTTGCCCTGCACCAGCTCGCGCATCATGCCAAAGGCAGCCAGGTCGGCATTGCGCCACGGGTCACGGCCTACAAAGCCAGGCAGCACATAGGCCAGGCAAAACAACCACAACGCCAGGCGCGGCAAGCGCCGTACGGCAGACTGCGTGACAACGGCGGGGGTGGGGGGCGTGCTGCTCAAAGTATCAAAATCAAAATTGCAAAACAAAAAGGCAGCACGGTTACCCGTACTGCCTTGGTATTGTGGCGCAATTTGCTGGTTATGCTTTTGCAGCTTCGCTCGCAGCGGTGGCAGCAGCAGTTGTTGTGGTGCGGCCAAAACGGTTGCGGAACTTCTCCACGCGGCCGCCCATGTTGTCCACCGACTTTTGCGTGCCGGTATAGAACGGGTGCGATTCGCTGGAGGTATCAAGCTTGTACAGCGGCAGTTCTTTGCCGTCTTCCATCTTGATCATCTCTTTGGTGTTGGCGCAAGAGCGTGTCACGAACTTGAAGCCGTTGCTCAAGTCTTGAAAACACACGTCGCGGTAATTAGGGTGAATGCCAGCTTTCATGGGGAATATCCTTGGGTAGTTGCGGTAGCCGCGCAGCACTGTGCTGGGTACTTTCCGGTAAGCC
>JAYVDN010000568.1:0-1884 GCA_043749385.1 Polaromonas sp. | reverse complement strand
TTGACTTTGTCACCGCCAATTTTCTGGATTTTCTCAACGTCCAGGTAGCGTGCGTCCACGTTGCGTTTGGTCAGCTTGGCACGCAGCAGGTCTTCCACTTGCTGGAGCTGAAAGTCGGCATCGCCAAACAGGGTAATTTCCTTGTCTTTCAGCTCGACAGCCGCCGAGCTGCCTTTGAAGTCAAAGCGCGTGGCGATCTCTTTGGCGGCGTTTTCGACGGCGTTTTTCACGTCGACCATATTGGGTTCACAAACGGTATCAAAACTAGGCATAGTAAATTCTCGGCAAACAGGGGTTGGAGGGACACACAATGCGACAATTGTGGCATGTTTGTAGAGAAAAATTTCGCCCTCAAGGCGCACAACAGCTTTGGTATCGTGGCCAAGGCGCAGCAGCTGGTGCGCATCAGTTCCGTGGACGCTTTGCGCGATGCCATAGCCGCCACACGGGGCACCGCGCAAGATTTTGCGCAGCACCCGCCGTTCATTTTGGGCGGTGGCTGCAATATTGTGCTCACGGGCGACGTCAAAGCCCTGACCCTGAAGGTCGAAATTATGGGCAAACGCTTGGCTGGCGAGACCGACAAGCACTGGATGGTCGAGGTGGGCGCAGGCGAGAACTGGCACGCCACCGTGGCCTGGACGCTAGAGCAGGGCTGGCCGGGGCTGGAAAACCTGGCCCTCATCCCTGGCAGCGTAGGCGCTTGCCCGGTGCAAAACATTGGCGCCTACGGCGTAGAGCTGCAAGACCGGTTTGACAGCCTTCAAGGGGTGCACCTGCATACCGCCGAGGCGTTTACTTTGACTGCGGCGCAGTGTGCTTTTGGCTACCGCGATTCGGTTTTTAAACATGCTTCGGGCCTTGGACTGTTGAACAAAGCCGTCATCACCCACGTGCGCTTTGCCTTGCCCAAGCGCTGGCGGCCCGAGCTGGTTTACGTCGATTTACAGCGAAAATGGGCTGCTTTTTTAGAAGAAAAAGGCCTGCAAGCCAATAAAATATCGCGGGAGCAGCTATCTAATACAGAGCAGTTAGCGCAACTCCTGGCACTGGGTAAAACCGCTGGTTTGGCCCCCAGCGCGCAGCAAATCTTCCAGTGGGTGTGTGAAGTTCGCCGCGCCAAGCTGCCAGACCCGGCGGTGATAGGCAACGCGGGCAGCTTCTTCAAAAACCCGCAAGTGAGCACCGAGCAATGCGCCGACATCATCGCGCGCGACCCCAAAGTAGTGCATTACCCGATGGCCGACGGGCAGGTCAAATTGGCTGCGGGCTGGTTGATCGACTCCTGCGGCTGGAAGGGTAAAACCGTGGGCAATGCGGGCGTGTACGAGAAGCAGGCCTTGGTTTTGGTCAACAAAGGCACGGGCACCGCCACGCCCGCTACCGGCGGCGAGGTGATGACGTTGGCCAAAGCCATCCAAACCAGCGTGTACGAGCGCTTTGGCATCCTGCTGGAGCCAGAGCCCGTGGTGGTGTAGCGGGGCGACCCGTCTGGGGGGGTGCTCAGCGCAGTGTTTTGTAGGTCTGTCACTACAGTGTCATATTTCTGTTATGTCGCCGTGCCACGCTACAAGGCATAACAACAAAAGGAGACTTCAAAATGACAAAAAAACAAAGACTTCTCATCCAACTCATGCCCTGGCTCTTCAGCGGCTTGGGAGCGCTGGGTGTGGTCTTGGTCGGGGGCATTGCTTTCGGAGGCTGGCGGCCTAATGTGTCATGGGTCTTTTGGGTCGTCACGGTGTTGGTTTTAGTGTCATTCCTGCACCTGTGGCGCCGCTCCGTCAGAGAGCGCTACGTGCGCGAGTCGCCGATGCCGCAGTTTCTCAAACGCAAGCTGCGAGAGACCTACCCGCACCTGAGCGCGAAAGACTGCGACTTGGT
>JAYVDN010000567.1:0-6340 GCA_043749385.1 Polaromonas sp. | reverse complement strand
ATGTGCAGCACTGGCCAGGCCGCATCATCGCGCCGGGCTTTGTGGACATGCATGTGCACTACCCGCAGATCGATGTCATCGGCTCACCTGCGGACGGCTTGTTGCCATGGCTGGATAAATATACTTTTCCAGAGGAAAAACGGTATGCAGCGCATGAATACAGTGCGCAAGCAGCTACATTTTTTGTAGCAGAGTTGCTGCGCCATGGTGTGACTACGGCGCTCACATTCGCCACATCCCATGTGGCATCGGTCAACGCCTTGTTTGAGGCCGCGCAGATCAGTGGCCAACGCATCATCACCGGCAAATGCCTGCAAGACCGCCATTGCCCAGAGGGGGTGCGTGACGAGACCGAACAGTCGTTGCTGGACACAGAGGCGCTGATCCAGCGATGGCATGGCCAGGGCCGCTTGGGCTACGCCATCACGCCGCGCTACGCACCCACCTGCAGCGACGCGCAAATGCAAGGCGCTGGGCAATTGGCTGCCAAGTACCCGAGCGTGTGGGTGCAGTCGCATGTGGCAGAAAACACCGATGAAATCGCTTGGGTGGGGCAGCTCTACGCCCAAGCCCGTAGCTACCTCAGCGTCTACGACAGCTTTGGCCTGTTGCGAGAGCGCAGCGTGTATGCGCATGGCATTCACTTTGACAGCGCAGACCGCGCCCTCATGGCCAGCACTGGCGCAGCCGTGGCAGTGTGTCCTACCAGTAATCTGTTTTTAGGCAGTGGCTTTTTTGACTTTGCCAGCGCGCAGGCGTCCAGCATGTTGCATGGCTTGGCCAGTGACGTGGGCGGCGGCACCTCTGTCTCCCCTTTTAAAACCATGCTGGCAGCCTATTACGTAGCCCGTTCGTCTGCATCGTCAGGAGGTACGCCCAAGCAAGCAATTACCTTGAACCCCCAGCAGCTATGGTGGCAACATACCGCAGGCGCGGCGCAGGCACTGGGGCTAGAGGGCGTAGTGGGCAATTTAAGCGTGGGTTGCGAGGCTGACTTCGTGGTGCTGAACCCGCAGGCCTCTCCCTTGTTAGAGCGCCGAACTGCCCGTGCGCAGAGCTTGGACGAGCTGCTTTTTGCATTGATCGTATTGGGCGATGAGCGGGTAGTGGAGCGTACTTGCGTGATGGGCACATTGGCCCATTAGCCCGCCGAACACCCGAGATGTAAGCAGGTCTAGAGAGCACGGCTCAAAAATAGATTGCGGGAAAACCCTAATCGTGCGATAATCGAAGGCTTCGCTGAAGTAAAGCGAATAATTGTGCATCTGCCACACACCATAGGCTCCGAGATATTCATCAGAGCTACCGCGTAGTTAACCGTATCGGAACAGCATGTTCTGCATACAAGCTCACGCAAACTTGTTGGTTGGTTGATGTTTTTGTATCAACCGTCTTGTCCAACAAGACACGCCTTTAAAAGGACTTAGGTTCGCTCCCTTGTACAGGGCGCGCGCCTGTGCGTGAACATGAATGAAGATTTCTCTATGACCGATACCTCCGTGGACCATGTGGTCTCACAGGGTTTTGATGCCCCAGCCCACGAACATATTGCGCAAGCAGCTACTGATACCGTAGTGCATGATGCTATCGACCATACTGCACCGGCTTCGCAAGAAGAGTTTGCCCAGGCAGATGCTGAAGCCCAAGCGCAGCCCGAGGTGCCCGCTGGCCCGAACGATTTTGAACTGATGGGCCTGGCCCCCGCCTTGGTGCAAGCCACCAAAGAATTGGGCTTTACCAAAGCCACGCCAGTGCAACTAAAGGCCATCCCCTTGGCCATGTCGTCACCCGACGGCAACAAAAAATTCGTCGACCTGATGGTCTCCAGCCAAACCGGTAGCGGTAAAACCGCTGCCTATTTGCTGCCCGTGTTGCACACGCTGGAAGCCGACATGCGCGAGCATGAAGCTGCTGAAAAAGCTGCTTATGACGCCGAAGTTGATGCCGCCAAAATGCGCGGTGAAGTACCGCCCAAAAAAGCCAAACGCAAAGACCCTACCAGCAACCGCAACTTCAAGCCCGCCACCCCCGGCGCGCTGATTGTCTGCCCCACCCGCGAGCTGGCCCAACAGGTAGCTGACGACGCGATTGACCTGGTGCGCCATATGCGCGGCGTGCGCATTGCCTCCGTCATCGGCGGTATGCCTTACCAACTGCAAGTGGCCAAACTGCAAAACGCGACCTTGATCGTTGCCACGCCAGGCCGTTTGCTCGACCTGCAACGCAGCGGCCAAATCCGCTGCGACGAAGTGAAGTTCCTCGTTGTTGACGAAGCCGACCGCATGCTGGACTTGGGCTTTAGCGACGACCTGGCCGAGATCAACCAGCTGACCATCAAGCGCCAGCAGACCATGATGTTCAGCGCCACCTTTGCGCCGCGCATTCAGCAGTTGGCCGCCCGCGTGATGCGCGAGCCGCAACGTTTGACGATTGACAGCCCGCAAGACGGCCACAAAAACATCAAGCAGATTTTGTTCTGGGCTGACAACATGCAGCACAAGCGCAAGCTGCTGGACCATTGGTTGCGCGACACCACCATCGAGCAGGCCATCGTGTTTGCCAGCACGCAGATCGAATGCGACTCGCTGGCCAACGACCTGGCCGACGCAGGCTTTGTAGCTGCTGCGCTGCACGGCGCGCTCAGCCAAGGCATGCGCAATCGCCGTCTGGGCATGCTGCGCGAAGGCCGCATCCAGATCCTCGTGGCTACCGACGTAGCAGCCCGCGGTATCGACGTGCGCTCCATCAGCCACGTGTTCAACTACGGCCTGCCAATGAAGGCCGAAGACTACACCCACCGCATTGGCCGCACCGGTCGCGCAGGCCGCGACGGTACCGCAGTGACGATTGCCGAGTTCCGCGACCGCCGCAAGATCAGCGACATTGAATTCTTTACCAAGCAGCCGATCAAGTCGGAAGTGATTCCAGGCCTGGAGCCAACGACGCGCGAGCGCGCACCACGCCCCAGCTTTGGCCCACGCCCAAGTTTTGGCGACCGTGGCGGTGATCGCGGCAACGACCGTGGCGAGCGCAGCTACGGCCCACGTCCCGGCGGTTTCAACGACCGCAACAGCGGTGGTGGCGGCTTCGGCGGCCGTACCAAGAGCTTCAGCGATGGTGGCTTTGGTGGCCGCCCACCCCAGCGTGAAGAATCACGCGGTTTTGACCAGCGCGGTGGCGACCAAGGCCAGCAGCAAGAGCAACGCGGGCAAGAGCAGCGCGGCTTCGGCGGTGACAACCGTGGCGACCAACGCGGTGATCCACGCGGCTTTGGTGCCCAGCGCCCCGAGCCACGCGGTTTCGACAACCGTGACAACCGTGGTGACCAACGCGGTGACAACCGCGGCTTTGAAAACCGCAACGCCGACCGCGGCGGTGACCGCAACTTTGTACCCCGCGCCCCCTTTGGTGCCGACCGTCCACCCGTGCGCAGCCAAGACAATCGCGGTTTCGAACCGCGCGGTGACCAGCGCCAAGATGCACGCGGCGAGCCGCGCCAAGATGCACGCGGCGAGCCGCGCCCCTTCCAGCGCCCAGAGCGCACCGCTACCTGGGCACCACGCCCAGGTGACGACAAGCGCCCAGCGAAAAAACCGTTCAGTCCAGGTAAAACTGGTGCCAGCAGCTTTGCAAAAACCAGCAAACCAAAGATCGTTAAGGTCATTGGCCGTTAAATTGCCCCGTTGGGTTTGAAGCTCCAAAGGCCTCGCTGTTCAGCGAGGCCTTTTTTTGTTGTATAGCAAAGTGAATCATCCGCGCAGTAGTTTGGCTTTAAAGCTGCCCCGGTCTTGATAGCAGAACGCCTGTATTGGGGAACATGCGTATGCAAGCCGTACTGCCTGCGTGCGATGATGAAAGCTTAAGCACGGAGGAATCACATGCAACGCAGACACTTCAACCAAGCGATGGCTGCTGGCCTGGTTTCTCCATGGCTGGCAAATTGCGCACTGGCGCAATCTGACTACCCCAATAAACCCATCCGCTTGGTCATTACCCATGCGGCGGGCGGATTGCCCGACACTGTGGCGCGCCTGTTTGCCCAGCGCTTGACGACCAAACTTGGCATCAGCGTGCTGGTAGATAACAAGCCTGGAGCCAATGGGCAACTGGCGGCGCAGGCGGTGTCCACCAGCCCTGCCGATGGCTATACCTTTTTAGTCACCGACGGCTCTACGTTCTCCATCAATCCCCGGCTGTATAAAACGCAAAATTTTGACGCCAACAAAGACTTTGTTCCGGTGTCATTGCTGGCCCGAGCGCCCATGTTTTTGGCCGTGCAACCCAGCTTGGGCGTCACCACCTTGCAGGAGTTGATCGCCTTGGCCAAGTCCAAACCCGGTGTGCTTAACTACGGCTCGTCGGGCATCGGCAGCACCCACCATTTGTGCCATGGGACGATGAACAATGCGCTGGGCTTGGACATTCTGCACGTGCCCTTCCGGGGCACCGCGCAGTCTATTCCGGCGCTGGTCGGTGGCCAGGTGCAATTGGTGTTCTCGGCTATGCCCTCGCTGGCGGGTTTTGTAAAAGGAGGTCAGCTCAAGCTATTGGCCGTCAATTCCGCCCAACGCTCGCCACTGGCGCCTGACTTGCCTGCGGTGGGTGAGTTGGTTGCTGGCTTTGATTTCTCGCCCAAGATTGGGTTATTTGCCGATAAAAATACACCCGCCGCCATCATCAACCGCATCAGCGCAGAGTTAGCGGCAGTGGCCAAAATGCCCGACATGATCACCGTGATGAATAACGGCGGTATGGACCCGGTAGGCAGCACGTCGGCCGATTACGCCAAAGCTGTGACTTCTGAAAACGAACGATTTGCCAAAGCCATCACCGCCGCAGGCATCAAACCCGAATAATTACTTGAAACGAAACCCATGTCCAAATTACGCCTGAGCTTTGCCTGCTGGAACTACGACCGCACCCGCGCCCTGATGGACGGTAGTGTGCAGCCCGACGGCATTGACCTGAACTACCTGAATCTGCCGGTTGAAGAAACCTTCTTCCGCCAAGCGCGCTTTCGTGAGTTTGATGTCTGCGAAATGTCGCTGTCATCGTACTGCGTCAGTCTAAACCGCCCCGACAAACCTTTCATTGCGCTGCCGATTTTTCCGTCGCGTTTTTTTCGCCATTCCTGCATTTACATCAATGCCAACTCCGGCATCAAAGAGCCCAAAGACCTGATAGGCAAGCGCATCGCCAGCCCAGAATACCAAATGACCGCCCCCGTGTGGATACGCGGTATTTTGAGTGACCACTACGGCGTGCCTGTGGATGCGCAGCCGTATTTGTACGGCGGCGAAGAAGAGACGGGGCGCATCGAAAAAATCAAACTCGAACTACCACCGAACATCAAAGTCAGCCCCATCGGCCCGGACCAAACGCTCACGCAAATGCTACACACAGGCGAGCTGGACGCGCTGTACACCGCGCGCATGCCATCAAGTTTTCTAAAAGGCGACGGCAAGGTCAAGCGCCTGTTTGAGAACTACGGCGAGATCGAGCGCGCCTACTATCGCCAAACCAAAATTTTCCCCATCATGCATACCGTGGTGATGCGCCGCGACGTGTACGAGGCCAACCGCTGGATCGCCCAGTCATTGACCAAAGCCTTCATCGAAGCCCAACGCCGCACCTACGAAGATTTGAAAGAAACAGCAGCTCTCAAAGCCATGCTGCCGTGGCTGAACGATCACATTGATGAGACCATGCGCGAGATGGGCAGTGACTGGTGGTCTTACGGCCTGGACAAAAACCGCCATGTGCTGGAGACCTTCACCCGCTATCACCTCGAGCAAGGCCTGTCCAAGCGCTTGCTCACGGTGGACGAGTTGTTTGCACCGGAGTCGCTGGAGTCGTTCAAGATTTAACCCGTATTGCGTAGCCCCGCTGCAATGCCGTTGATGCTGATGTGGATACCGCGCTGCACGCGCTCGTCACGGTCTTGCTCGGTTTTGCCGGCGCGGAAACGGCGGATCAATTCGACTTGCAGGTGGTGCAAGGGGTCAATGTAGGGGAAGCGGTGTTGGATACTTCGCGCCAGTGACGGGTTGCTGGCCAGGCGGCTTTTCTCGCCGGTGATGAACGCCAGGGCTTTGTCAGTGCGGTGCCACTCCGCTTCGATATCGGCGAGAATTTTTTTGCGCAGCTTGGCATCTTGCACCAACTCGGCATAGCGCGATGCCAGGGCAAGATCGCTTTTGGCAATCACCATGTCCATATTGCTCAGCAAGGTTTTAAAGAACGGCCAATCGCGCTGCATTTTTTGTAGCAGCTTGCGTTTGTCTTCTGTGGACTGCTTGCCGGTTTGCGCAATGAACTGCTCCACTGCGCTGCCAAAACC
>JAYVDN010000566.1:0-1827 GCA_043749385.1 Polaromonas sp. | reverse complement strand
GACCTGGTGGTGCTGTGTTTGCATGACCAGTCCGCTATCGAGTCCGTAGCTGCTTGCGCAACTATTCAGAGGGCTGCAGGCCAAAAGCCCTTGAAAATTATCGACGCATCTACGGCCCACCGCATCGCCCCCGGATGGGTGTTTGGCTTTCCAGAGCTGTCCCCCCAACACCGTGAGGCCGTCAAAAACGCCCAGTTTGTCTCCAACCCCGGCTGCTACGCCACCGGTGCCATTGCCATGATCCGCCCCTTGGTAGACGCAGGCATATTGCCCAAAGACCACCCTTTGGCTCTGCCCTCCATTAGCGGCTACAGCGGCGGTGGCCGCCAGATGATGGAAGAATACGAAGGCAAAAACGGCGAAAAAGGCAGCGCCCCAGCGTATGAGCTGTACGCCCTGGGCCTCAAGCACAAGCACATCCCCGAGATCATGGCGCATACCGGCATCACCCGCCGTCCCATCTTTACCCCCAGCGTAGGCAACTTTGCCCAGGGCATGCTGGTGCAGCTGCCCCTGCACCTCGATACTCTGCCAGGCAAACCGACTATTGCCGATCTGCACAGCGCCTACGCCAAGCACTACGCAGGCAGCCAATGGGTCAGCGCCCAGCCAGCTACGGAGAACGGCAAACTGGACCCTCTGGCGCTGAACAACACGAACCAGCTGGAAATCCGCGTCTTCGGCAGCGACGACTTCCAGCAAGCCGTGGTCATCGCACGGCTAGACAACCTGGGCAAAGGTGCCAGCGGCGCTGCGGTGCAGAACATGAAATTGATGCTCGGCTTGGGCGATTGAAGGCTTCCCGCAGCCCATACGGTTGCCATCGGAAACTATTAATTTAATAGCTGCTCCCGCAATATTCTATTGGGCTAGAAGGCTGTTTGATGCTTAAAAACTACCAAATTTCTGCGCCCCGGCAAATTGGAGCGCTAGTGGAATGTTTGCGCTCACTCTTTAATTTTCTTAGAGCTGATATCGTCGTGGCAAGCCGGTAGTGGCGAAAGCTTAGCCGGGCGTGGTTGCATTGGGGCTTATCCCACGCTATAATGGAAGGCTTTTCCGCATTCGCGTGACGAATTGTGCGTGCGGTAGAGATATTCTTTTTCATACACGTTTAGGTAGATAAATGCCAACCATTAACCAGCTCATACGCCATGGACGCGAGGTCGAAACGATCAAGTCGAAGTCCGCGGCTATGCAAAACTCCCCCCAGCGTCGGGGTGTGTGCACTCGCGTGTACACCACCACGCCTAAAAAGCCTAACTCCGCTCTGCGTAAAGTTGCCAAAGTGCGCTTGACCAACGGTTTTGAGGTGATCTCCTACATCGGCGGCGAAGGCCACAACCTGCAAGAACACAGCGTCGTGCTGGTTCGCGGCGGTCGTGTCAAAGACTTGCCCGGTGTGCGTTACCACATTGTGCGCGGCGCGCTCGATTTGCAAGGCGTGAAAGACCGCAAGCAGTCACGCTCCAAGTACGGTGCTAAAAAGCCAAAGGCTAAGTAATTTAGGCCGGGCCAAAAGCCCAATAACGGGTATTTCATCGTTGATGAAACTGCAAGTTAGTTAATCGCCAAATCGGTTGACAAAAAGTAGGTGCTGTTTCCCGCGTGGCGCGGTGCAAGCAGCGTAGTGACTCAAGTTCGAGTCAAGTAAGTGAAGACCAAAATGGTTTTCGCGGTGTCTGTTCAAGATGCCAACTGAAGCAAAGAGGTGAAAATATGCCACGTCGTCGCGAAGTCCCTAAACGTGTAATCCTGCCAGATCCAAAGTTCGGCAACTTAGAGCTCTCAAAATTCATGAACGTCATCATGGAGAGCGGTAAGAAG
>JAYVDN010000565.1:0-1567 GCA_043749385.1 Polaromonas sp. | reverse complement strand
GGCAGACCCGGCTCTACGCCTTGGGTCTGGGCGTTAAACGCCTTACAGAACTCCATGATGTTCAAACCACGTTGACCCAATGCTGGGCCGATGGGTGGTGATGGATTGGCTTTACCAGCTGGTACTTGCAGCTTGATGAAGCCGACGATTTTTTTCGCCATAACTTGACTCCTTACGGGTACAAACGCTGGTGTTAAAGCAGCTCCCCGGGGTTAACAACTCTTTGGGCTTATCTCGCGTAGAGTCGAAAGACGCGAATACTTGCGGTCAGTTAGGTTTTCTCAACCTGGCTGAACTCTAATTCCACTGGCGTAGCCCGACCAAAAATGGTCACCGATACGCGCACTTTGTTCTTTTCGTAATTGACTTCTTCAATCGAGCCGTTAAAGTCGGTGAACGGGCCGTCTTTGACGCGCACATATTCGCCCACCATGAACTCCACCTTGTGGCGCGGCTTCTCGGTGCCTTCCTGCATCTGGCTCACAATTTTCTGAACATCTGCCTCGGAAATTGGTGACGGACGGTTTTTCGCACCACCCACAAAACCCGTGACCTTATTGGTGTGCTTGACCAAATGCCAAGTCTCATCATCCATGATCATTTCCACCAGCACATAACCAGGGAAGAACTTGCGCTCCGTGGTTTTGCGTTGGCCATTTTTCATCTCGACCACTTCTTCAGTCGGCACCAAGATGCGACCAAACTTGCTTTGCATACCGGTACGCGTAATACCCTCTTGGATGTTTCGCTCCACCGCTTTTTCCATCCCGGAGTAAGCGTGCACCACGTACCAACGCAGATCCGGGTTTGCAGGAGCCGCCTGCATAGCAGACTCGGCGGACTCCACCACAGCGTGCAATTGCGACATTATTTTCTCCAGCCTAAAAACAGATCAAAAATGGCCCACTCAAGTAACTTGTCCGTCGTCCATAGAAACAGTGCCATCACTACTACAAATCCGAAGACGTAGGCAGTCATTTGCATCGTTTCCTTGCGGCTGGGCCAGACCACTTTTTTAGCCTCACGCCAAGCGTCCCGGCCAAAAGCCACGAACTCTTTACCTGGCTCGGAAGACATGAAGACCACCACCGCAGCCACCAAGCCCACCAGCAATGCCACCCACTGGGCAATAGCACCTTGCTTGCTGAGCAGGTAAAAGCCCACGACCGCACCGACCACCAGCAAGGCGGCTACGCCCAGCTTCGCCTTGTCTGCGCCTGTACTTACGGTTTCAACTTGCTGTGTTGCCATTTTTTACCAATAGAGCCCATGTTTGAGCACATAAATTCAAGATCACCTGAAACAGGCAAGCCCGTCAAACATTTGACGGGCTTTTTGTAGGTCCACCGAAAGAGTTTGAAGTCTATTCAGTGGCAGGGGCGGAGGGCATCGAACCCCCAACCTTCGGTTTTGGAGACCGACACTCTGCCAATTGAGCTACGCCCCTACGTCCTTTAAAACTATTTGTGGCTTAAGCCAAAATCTTAGCCACAACGCCAGCGCCCACGGTCTTGCCACCTTCGCGGATAGCAAAACGCAGACCTTCTTCCATGGCGATCGGGTTGAT
>JAYVDN010000564.1:0-11498 GCA_043749385.1 Polaromonas sp. | reverse complement strand
CTGGGCGTCGTCGGGTGCGTGCGCCACCAAGATTGCGGCATTGCACAAAGGATGCGCATTTTACACGTAAACATAGACGGCCCGAGAGCCAATTTTGTTCATGCCAGCATCATATTGCAATGCACCACATGCGCCTCTGGCAGACGCAACCGGACGCGATTGCACCGCCCCTTAACCCATGTGCAAACCACCGTTGAGCGAGAAGTCCGCGCCCGTGGCGTAGCCGCCTTCATCCGACGCTATCCACGCAATGATGGAGGCGATTTCTTCGGGTTGACCCAGGCGTTTGGCCGGTACACCGGCGACGATTTTCTCCAGTACGTCGGGGCGAATGGCTTTGACCATGTCGGTGCCGATGTAGCCGGGGCTCACGGTGTTCACCGTTACACCCTTGCTGGCCACCTCTTGCGCCAGCGCCATCGTAAAGCCATGCAAACCGGCCTTGGCGGTGGAGTAGTTCACCTGGCCAAACTGGCCTTTTTGGCCGTTGACCGAGCTGATGTTGATGATGCGGCCAAAGCCTGCGTCGATCATGCCCTCAATGACCTGCTTGGTCACGTTGAACATGCTGTTGAGGTTGGTAGAGATCACCGCGTCCCAGTCGGCATGGCTCATTTTGCGGAACTGGCCGTCGCGGGTGATGCCGGCGTTGTTCACCAGCACACTCACTGGGCCATGCTCGGCCTTGACCTTTTCAAACGCGGCCACGGTGCTGTCCCACTCGCCGACGTTACCTACGGACGCGTAGAAGGTGTAGCCCAGGGCTTTTTGCTCGTTGATCCATTTGTCAAAGTCACGCGTAGGGCCGCAGCCTGCGATCACTTTGAAACCATCCTTGTGCAGGCGCTGGCAAATAGCGGTACCGATGCCGCCCATACCCCCGGTGACGTATGCAATTTTTTGACTCATATTGTTCCTCTTCGTTATGAAGGTCCTACTTTAATGCTTTTATCAAGCCTTTCACATAAGGCAAACACCAATGAGACCGTTGGGCGCCTAGGGCAGATGTCTTACAGGCAGTCAGCGCTTTCGCCCACCCGGGTGCATCAATTTGAAAATCATAATCTGGTTCTATCTATTCAAGACATGACTTTTCTTCGTTTCATCACATGGGCGGTAGGGCTATTGTTTGCGCTTTTGTTAGCCGCCGCCTTACTTATTGCCTTGTTGGGTTGGAACTGGCTGCGCGGCCCCATTGAGCGCACCGTGCTGGCCAAAACTGGTCGCGCCCTGGTTATTCAAGGCGATCTCACCCTCAAATTCGGTTGGCCTTTGCCACAAGTGCGTGCCGAAAAGGTAACCTTTGCCAATCCCCCCTGGGCCAAACAAGCCCAGATGGTCAGCACCGAAGCCGTGCAGATCAGCATCAATTTGACTGAGCTGTTACGCAAAAAAATTGTGTTGCCAGAGGTGCGGCTGGACAACCCCGTGGTGTTTTTAGAGCAAGGTACAGACGGACGCAAAAATTGGTTATTGGACTTACAGCAACAAAATAACGATGCCCAGGTCTATATCGGGCGCTTGACGCTGGACCAAGGCAAATTGGGCTACGACGACGCATTGCATAAAACCAGTCTTCGTGCCAACGTAGCGACGGCCACTGGCGATGCCATGGGTTCAGACTTGTCTTTTAGCGTGCTGGGTCAATACAAAGGTATCGCAGTCAAGGCGCAAGGCACCGGTGGCCCCGTGCTGGCACTGCGCGACCAAAACCTGCCCTACCCAGTCAAGATCAGTGCCACACTGGGCCAAACGGTAGTGGCAGCCAACGGCACCATCACTGGGTTGATCACTGCTTCAGCACTGGACATGCGCATGAACCTGCGCGGCGCGAGTATGGATCAGCTCTATCCCTTACTGGGTATTGCATTTCCTGTGACCCGCGCTTATGCCACTGAGGGCCATTTGCTGCGTGAAGGCACCGTATGGCAGTACGACAAGTTCTCGGGGCGGGTGGGCGACAGCGACATTGCCGGGTCGCTGCAGGTAGATACAGGTAGCCAAAAGCCCACATTGACAGCAGAGTTGACATCTAATTTACTGGACCTGGAAGACCTTGCAACCATGATTGGATCGGCGCCTGAACCCACTGCCAAAAAAGTGGCTGGAGTCGCCGTGACCCAAGCGCCGCGGCCATCAGACCGTGTGCTGCCAGAGATACCTTTTAAAGCCGACCGCTGGAACAGTGTGAACGCCAAGGTAAGTTTGCGCGCCAAAACCATTCGCCGTGTCAAACAGTTGCCGATAGAAGGCCTGACGACGAAGCTGAGCTTGCAAGACTCGGTACTCACCCTGGAGCCGCTGAACTTTGCCTTAGCGGGCGGCCAGATTAACACTGTGATTTCACTGGATGGGCGCAAAAACCCTATCCAGGCGCGCGCCAAAATCAAGGTGCGCAAAGTGCTGATCGCCAAACTTTTTCCAGAGTCAGGCCTGAGTAAAACCGGTATTGGTCAGATCAATGGCGACTTTGACTTGGCTGGCACCGGTAATTCGGTGGGCCGCATGCTGGCCACGGCCAACGGCAGTGTGGCCATGGTGGTGGCGGGTGGTGAGATTAGCCAATTGATGATGGAAAAAATAGGCTTGCACTTATGGGAAATACTGCGTCTGAACATTACTGGCGACAAGCTGGTGAAGCTGCGTTGCGCGGTAGCTGACTTTGATGTGAAGCAAGGCAATATGCAAGCCAGCGCGTTGGTGTTCGACACAGAAGTCACCACTATTTTGGGCACTGGCAATATTGACCTTGGGCAAGAAAAAATTAATTTGACGCTGAACCAAAAAACCAAAAACACCAGTCCATTAGCACTGCGTACCCCTATCTATGTGCGTGGAAGTTTTGCCAAGCCAGTGGCGGAAATCGATAAAGGCCCTTTGGCTTTGCGAGCCATCGGTGCAGTGGCGTTAGGGGCCATTAACCCTTTACTGGCTTTTTTACCCCTGATCGACGCAGGCCCCGGAAGCGACAGTGATTGTGGCCAGCTGATTAATGAGGCCAAAGCCACCACCCCCGCAGCCAGGAAGAAATAACGGGACGTGTAGCGCGCGAAACGCTGGCAATAGCGATGGATGTGGGTGTTAAATTTGAAAACACCAGCGAGGTTTTCGCGGGTGGCTTGCAAATTGGTAAATACAAAGAGGACACACCCCAACTCACGGCACACAGCATGGCGGAAATTGGCAAAATTATCCGGCCAATAGCTGGTTAGTTTAATTTCAACGTTCAACGCACAACGACACGCCCATACCACCGCCAATACACAGCGCAGCCACACCGCGCTTGGCGCCCCGGCTTTGCATCTCATGCAGCAGCGTAACCAAGATGCGGCAACCGGACGCACCAATCGGGTGCCCAATGGCGATAGCGCCGCCATTGACGTTGACCTTGGCGGCGTCAATGCCCAGCTCTTTGTTGACGGCGCAGGCTTGCGCGGCGAAGGCTTCGTTCAGTTCGAACAAATCGACGTCGGAGGCCTTCCAGCCTGCGCGCTCCAGCGCCTTGCGGGTAGCGGGCACGGGGCCCATGCCCATGGTGGCGGGATCCAGGCCGCTGGTGCCAAACGACACGATGCGGGCCAAGGGCGTGAGGCCCAGGGCCTTGGCTTTGGCAGCGGACATGACGACTACTGCGGCAGCGCCATCGTTCAGGCCCGAGGCGTTGCCCGCAGTGACACCACCGGTTTTGTCAAATGCGGGGCGCAGACCAGAGAGCACCTCTGCGGTAGTTTTTTTATTGATGAATTCGTCAGCGTTAAAAACAATCGCGTCGCCCTTCTTTTGCGGGATCACTACATCCACAATCTCGGCCTTGAATTTGCCCGCAGCCTGCGCGGCAGCAGCCTTGGTTTGCGAACCCAGCGCCAGCGCATCCTGCGCCTCGCGGGTGATGCTGTGCGCCTTGGCCACGTTCTCCGCGGTGATGCCCATGTGGTACTGGTTGTATACGTCCCACAGGCCGTCCACAATCATGGTGTCCTGCATCTTCCAGTCACCCATGCGCTGGCCGTCTCTAGAGCCCATCAGCACATGCGGCGATGCGCTCATATTCTCCTGGCCACCTGCCACCACAATCTCGCTGTCTCCCCAGGCTACGGCTTGGGCTGCGAGCATCACGGCTTTCAGGCCAGAGCCGCAGACGGCGTTGATGGTGAGTGCTGGGGTCTCTTTGGCTACGCCCGCTTTCATCATCGCCTGGCGGGCGGGGTTTTGCCCACTGCCCGCAGTAAGCACCTGGCCCATGATGACTTCGCCAATCTGGTTGGCGTCCAGCTTAGCTCTTGCGATGGCTTCTTTGATGACGATGGCACCCAGCTCGGTAGCGGGTATCTTGGCGATGGAGCCGCCAAACTTGCCTACGGCGGTGCGGGCTGCGGATACGATGACAATGTCTTGCATTTTTAGTCTCTCTTTGGGTTAGTTGGTGGGTGGGGTCAGGTTTGGGGAGGAACTTCCGGACGCAGAGGACGCAAAAGTTACGCAAAAGACGCAAAAGAAAACCAAAAAAAATACCAAAATTAAAATTCTAAAAAATGCTGCTGAAAGCTCATGGATTTTTAGAAATTAATTGTTATCTCTTTTTTGTCTTTCTTTTTGTCTTTCTTTTTTGCGTCCTCTGCGTAACTTTTGCGTCCTCTGCGTCCGGAAGTCTGATTTCGGTTTTCGGTATTTAAGCCTTTGCCTTCACATAGCGTCCAGGCGCAGGCTCTATCACTTTGAATTTAGCACTTCCGTAGCTTTTAGGTGCAGCAATCTGTTTACCGGCATGCGGCCTGAGCCAGGCGCACCAGTCGTCCCACCAGCTGCCAGGCACTTCTTTGGCCGCGGTTTGCCAGTCGGCTTGGCTGGCAGGGAAGTAGCCTTCTTTGCCAATCCAGTGCGAGCGCTTTTTGGCCGCAGGGGGGTTGATCACTCCGGCGATGTGCCCGGACGCGCCCATGACGAAGCGTTTTTTGCCGGGTAGCACTTGGGTGGATGCATACGCACCACCGATGGGCACGATGTGGTCTTCTCGGCTGCCGTAGATGTAGGCGGGGATGTCCACCGTGCCCAGGTCGAGCTTTTCGCCGCACACCTTTACCGCACCGGGTTTGACCAGGTTGTTCTCATGGTAGGTGTTGCGCAGGTACCAACAGTACATCGGGCCGGGCAGGTTGGTGCTGTCGCTGTTCCAGTAGAGCAGATCGAAGGGCGGCGGAGTTTCGCCCTTCAAGTAGTTGCCCACCACGTAGTTCCACACCAAATCGTTAGGCCGCAAAAAGCTGAAGGTGCTGGCCAGCTCCTGGCCTTTGAGCAGGCCACCGCTGCCGATTTGCTGCTCGCGGTACTGGACAAACTTCTCATCAATGAAGATGTCCAAAATGCCAGTGTCGGTAAAGTCTAGCAAAGTGGTGAGCAGCGTTACGCTGGCCAACGGCTTTTCTTTGCGCGCCGCCAGCACAGCCAGGGCACTGGTCAAAATCGTGCCGCCTACGCAAAAACCCAAGGCATTGATTTGCTTGGACCCGGTAATATTTGCGCAAGTTGCGATGGCTTTGATAGCTCCTTTTTCGATGTAATCGTCCCACGTCAAATTGCCTACCGATTCATCGGCATTGCGCCAGCTCACCACAAAAGTGCGGTGACCTTGGGCAACCAGATGGCGCACCAGGGAGTTAGCGGGCTGCAAATCAAGGATGTAGTATTTATTGATGCACGGCGGCACTACCAAGAAGGGCTTTTCAAACACCTTAGCGGTCAACGGCTTGTATTCGATGAGCTGAAAAATTTCATTCTCAAATACCACCGCGCCTTCGGTGGTGGCCACGTTGCGGCCTATCTCAAACTGGCTCTCGTCCGTCATCGACATATGGCCCTGTTTGATATCGGCCAGCATGTTTTGAATGCCCTTGGCAATGCTCTCGCCCTGGGTATCGATGGCGCGCTGTTGCGCGTCGGGGTTGAGTGCCAAAAAGTTCGACGGCGAGGTAGCTGCCAACCACTGCTCTACCGCAAAGCGCACTTTGGCCTTGGCTTTGGCATCGCCCTGCACGGCGTCAGCCATGCCCATCAGGGTACGGGCGTTGAGCAGGTACTGTTCAGCCACAAAGCTGGAGGCCGGGTTTTGCGACCATGCCTCAGCCGCAAAGCGCCGGTCGCCTACGACGGGATGGGCAGACATGCCGTGGGCCCACAAAGCCTGCGCCTGCTCGACGTAGGTTTTTTGCAGATCCTGCAACACTACAGGGTCAAATTGGAATTGCTGGGCCAAATCGCCCCAAGGTGATTGAAAATCCATGTTGTCTCCGGTTTTTGGCGCATCTGTGTGCACTCGATTTAGGGTTACTCTAATTATTGACGATAATTTGCTGCACTGCAACAAATATTGACGCCTCAGCAACTACAGCGCTATTTTGCCTCTCTTTTGGCTCTATTCTTACCTCCTATGTACCTTGTCGCAATCGCCTGGATCTATGTCGCCCTGATGATGGCTGTGGCTGAGGCTACCAACAGCAATGGCACTGTCATCGGTGCCATTGTCACCTTTGTACTTTACGGCGTGATGCCGGTCAGCATTGTGATGTACCTGATGGCCACGCCGTCGCGCAACCGCGCACGCAAAGCGCGTGAGCGTGCCGAGTGGGTGGCGCAGCAAAACGCGATGGCGCAGTCAGGCCAACCAGATGCAAGCGGCCATGCGCCCGGTGCTGCCCAGCCGGACAGCGTCGCGCCGGTGGGAGAAAAACTGTGACGGGTTACCCACTGTGCACCACGCAGCAGAGCCGTCGTTGCCGTAGATGTGGGTGATACCCAAGGCCTGCAGTCTATCTCTGGCCAGGGCTTGCAAATTGGCCAAGTATTTGGGGGGCTGACCCGGTGTGTTTGCAACGCTTGGGAGGACTTTTTGAAAATGCTGCGCCGCGCCCGCCTGCGACGCTTCAAACGCAGCTTTGACCTCCGCGCCCACCTCAAACTGCGCAGGCCCAATGCACGGGCCCAGCCATACCAAAACATCTTTCGCTATATTTTCAGTAGCTGCTCCCGCGATATTCCATTGGTCTACAGCCCTAAATGAGGCATCAATAGCCTCTATAACACCCGCACCACCCTGCCCCAGCAGCCCGCGCCAACCGGCATGCGCAGCAGCTACAAAACTGCCTGCACGGTTGGTGAAGAGCAACGGCAAACAGTCTGCCACCATGATGGTACAAGCCACGCCGCGCTGCGTGGTGATGCAGGCGTCGGCTACCGTACCATCCGGCGTTTGCGCACCTAAGCTGCAAACGTCCACACCATGCACCTGCTGCAAAAAAACAGGCCGCGCGCCGATGCTGGACTGCAAGCGTTGGCGGTTTTGCATCACATCTGCAGGCTTATCCTGCACATGGTCACCCAGATTAAGCGAGTCAAAAGGCGCTTGGGATACGCCGCCGATGCGAGTGGTAAACGCAGAGCGCACATGCGCAGGGGCTGGCCAATCGGGCTGTAGAAGCATCGTTTTATCAAGCACTTTAGGTCTGTAGCCCAATAGAATATCGCGGGAGCAGCTATTTAATTCAGAGCAGTCACATGCATAAAGCGTATCGGCGAACTGCCATCAAGCCTCAAAATCTGGGCAATTCTTAGGCTGCGCTGTATCGAACGCAGGCAATTGCATGCACGCCTCAAACGCCGCCATCGTGCGCGGCAGCCCGCTGAAGTCGCAGTTAAACCGCTGGCCGTTGAAGATTTGCGGCACCAGGCAGCAGTCGGCCAATGTGGGTGTGTCGCCGTAGCAAAACTTACCCGCAGGCAACTGCGCCAGCTGCTTTTCAAAGCTGACCAAGCCGTCGCGCACCCAGTGGCGGTACCAGGCGTTTTTGGCCTCTTCGTCCAGCTTGAGTTCTTTGACCAAATACTTCAGCACGCGCAGGTTGTTCAGCGGGTGGATCTCACACGCTATGCTTTGCGCAAGGGCGCGCACTCGGGCGCGGCCCAGTGCGTCGGCAGGTAGCAGGGCGGGCGTAGGGTGGGTTTCGTCCAGGTATTCGATGATGGCCATGGACTGGCTCAGTTTGTCGGCACCCATGTCCAGCAGCGGCACCAGAGTGTCGGCGGCCAGCGCGGCGTACTCGGGCTTTTTATGCTCGCCCTTGGCAATGTGCACGCTGATGTACTCAAAGGGCAGGCCCTTGATGCCCAGTGCAATGCGCACGCGAAACGAGGCGGAGGAGCGGAAGTAGTTGTAGAGTTTCATGGGCATAAGGATAACCCGATTGCAGGGGTATGGCCTCTCAAGGTACAGTGGGGCGGTGAAAAAAGAACTCAACCAACTCCTCACGCAAACCGGCCCGGGCACGCCCTGCGGCGCTTTGATGCGCAGCTACTGGCAGCCGATTGCCCTGGTAGATGAATTTAACCCCACGCTGGACGCGCGCATGACCCAGCGCCCCATCAAAGCGGTACGCGCGCTGGGTCAAGATTTTGTGCTGTTCCAAAACGCGCCCTCGGCGGACGGCAGAGTGACCTACGGCCTGCTAGACCGCGACTGCCCGCACCGGGGCGCCGACCTGAGCTTTGCGCGCTACGAGATTGCGCCAGACAGCGCAGGCCAGCCGCACGCGGGCATTCGCTGCCCCTTCCACGGTTGGAAGTTTGCTGCGGACGGCACCTGCCTGGAAACCCCCGCCGAGCCCGAGGGCAGCCCTCTGTGCAAAAGCGTACGCCAGCGCAGCTACGCCGTGCTGGAACAATCGGGCGTGCTGTTTGCCTGGCTGGGCGATTCAGATAAGGCGCCACCGCCCTTCCCGGCCTTCGACTGCTTTGCCGCCCCCGCCAGCCACACCTTCGCTTTCAAAGGCCAGTGGCAGGCCAACTGGCTGCAATGCTTTGAGGTGGGCATAGACCCGGCCCACCCCTCCTTTTTGCACCGCTTTTTCAACGATGCCGCTTTAGGCGACGTGGGCGACAACGCCAGCGGCAAACAGTTTCGCAGCGCCAGCGCGGGCGATGTAGACGGGGAGCATTGGCCCATGACCCGCGTGATGCGCGAGCTGCACCGCCCCGACATTCGCTGGGAGCCCACGCCCGCTGGCATGCGCCTGATTGCGCTGCGCCAATTGAGCGACAAAACCATGCACGTGCGCGTGACCCATTCCATCTTCCCGCACACCTTTGTGATCCCCTTAAGCGAAACGATGACCATCACGCAAATGCACCTGCCCATCGACGACACGCATACCTACTGGTATAGCATCTTCACCAGCTTTGCAGGCCCTGTGGATAAAGAGGCCATGCGCGCACAGCGCACCCAGTACATCACCCTGCCCGACTACCTGCCCAATGCGGGCCGCTGGAACGCCTGGGGCTTTAACAGCACCGAGCAACAGGCCAGCACCTTCCTGGGCATGGGCGAGGACGACATCAACGTGCACGACCAGTGGGCGGTAGAAAGCATGGGCGCGGTGCAAGACCGCACCCGCGAGCACCTGGGCACTAGCGACCGCGTCATCATCGCCAACCGCCGCGCGCTACAAAAAGCCATCGAGACGGTGCAAGCGGGCGGCACCGCCCCTTTTGTAGCCGACAGCGCGCTGGCCACGCAGATGCATGGGCCCGACACCATCGACGGCTTTGCCCCCGCCGCCAGTTGGGAGGCCTGGTGGCAAGCGCAGGCCGATGCCAAACGCAAAGCAGCCCCATGGCGCGCTGCGCCTGCCGACCGCACGGGGCCTGCCCCAGTGCCCGCGATGGCGTCGACAAGCGCAGTCCGAACGGAGCCTGAAAAAGCAACGCCAGCCAATCCACGATGAACGTTGAGGACACCCTAAAGCGCATGGCGGAATCAGACATTAAGCAGGTGCGCCTGGCCTGGTGCGACCTGCATGGCGACCTGCGCGGCAAAACACTGATGCCGCTGGCCGTAGAAGACGCGCTCAACAACGGCATAGGCCTGGTGGGCACGCTGGCGTTGAAAGACAGCTCTGACCGCACTGCCTTCAAGGTGTTTGAAGCAGGCGGCACATCAGCCTTCCCAGAGTTTGCCAACGCCGCTAACCTGGTGCTGCGGCCCCACCTGGACAGCTACCAAGAGCTGCCCTGGGCACCCGACACCGCGTGGCTGCAAGGCCAAGCACACTACCCAGACGGCCGCCCCGCACCGCTAGACACGCGCCACATTTTGCAAACCGCATTGGCCAAGCTGGAAGAGCAAGGCTTGGGCATGCGCTGCGGCCTGGAGGTGGAGTTTCACATCTACAAAATAGAAAGCAGCCGCCCCCAGCTGGATCCCGAGCTGGCCGACTGGCCCGGCTTGCCACCCGCGGTATCGATGATCCACCCCGGCTACCGCCTGCTGTCTGAGCAGTGGATGGACATGGCCCACGAGCCGCTGCGCATCGTGCGCGACACCGCGCAGGCGCTGGGCCTGCCCCTCACCTCGCTAGAGATTGAGCTGGGCCCCTCGCAAGTAGAGGCCGTATTTGAAGCGACCGACGCACTGACCGCCGCCGACAACATGGTGCTGTTTCGCAGTGCCATCAAGCAAGCTTTAAGGCGCGCGGGCTACCACGCCACCTTCATGTGCAGGCCACCCTTCCCGCACATCATGAGCAGTGGCTGGCATTTGCACCAATCATTGGTGCAGCTTGATGGCGACACGAATGCCTTTGCCAAACCCGCTCCCGCCGAGCCGGCCCAAGACTGGTACCAGCGCGCCATGGCCGCGCCCCCAGCCCCACCGCGCCTGGCCAAACCGCTAGAGGCCTCCAGTTACCTCAGCCCCCTGGGCGTGCACTACCTCGCGGGCCTGCTGGCCCACGCCCGCGCGGCCACGGCGCTCTCCAACCCCAGCATCAACGCCTACGCCCGCTTTCAGCCTAACGCGCTAGCACCCCAGTCCATCGTCTGGGGCCACGACAACCGAGGCGCGATGCTGCGCGTCATCACCGCGCCTGGCAACCCGCAAGCCACCCGCATAGAAAACCGCGTAGGCGAACCCATGGCCAATCCCTACCTGTACTTTGCATCGCAAATCTACGCGGGCCTGGACGGCATAGCCCGCAAGCTGGTGCCGCCGCCTGCCACCGAGACCCCCTACAGCCCCAGCGCCTTGCATTTGCCCACCACGTTGGCCGAAGCCTTGCAGGCCCTGCAATCCAGCGATGCATTGTGCAACACTTTTGGCAATGCGTTTGTGGCGTATTTTGTGCAGATCAAGCAGCAGGAGATCAGCCGCTATGAAGCTGCTGTCGATAAAACCGACTGGCAACGTCGTGAGGTTTTTAGCCGGTATTGAACTGCTCTTGCGTCTTGGTGGCGAATGCGCTCCCAGCTTGGTCACTTTGCGGCGACGGAAGATTTTTGCAGCAAAACTTCCCGAGCTGATGCCACCCAACCAAGGTCGAGTGGCATCTCCAAAACGCAATTTAACGCAACAACGCCTTGAGCGCGGTTTGCAAACGCCTGGCCGATGCAGCGTCAAAGGGAGTAGACAACACGGCGGTGGTGTCTACGGCCCAGGTGTCGGCCGGCGCGGGGTC
>JAYVDN010000563.1:0-3866 GCA_043749385.1 Polaromonas sp. | reverse complement strand
GCCAAGCGCCCTTCCCTGTTGCAACGGCCAGCGGCCTGGGCAATCGAGTCCAAACCAGCCAATGCGCGGTACACCACGGGGAAATCAATGTCTACACCCGCTTCGACCAATTGGGTACTGACCACCCGCAGCGGTTGTGCGTCGCGCCCTTCGCGTTTGGCTTTCAAACGGTCTTTGATCTGCGCAATGACGTCTTTGCGGTGTGCGCCACACATCAACGCCGACAGGTGTACCGTGCCGGACGGCATCAGGCGCTGTAGCTCGCGGGCGGCTTTGCGGGTGTTGACGATGGCTAATACGCAATCTTCTTGGCTGAGTTGGGTTGCTGTGGTAACCCACGGGGTTGGTGTTGTCCAGTCTGGCGGCAACTCCACCTTGACGCGTTGCAGAGCATCAAACAGTTTGTCGGGTTCGTCAATGATTTCGCGCACATTTTCTAAACCGCGCAGTCCTTTGCCTGGGTCGAAATAGCTGGTGCTATTCAATGCGGGCTGGGTTGCAGTGCAGAGCACGACGGTTACGCCATAGTGCTTTACCAGCAGATTGAGCACATCCAAAATAGGTTGCAAAAATTCGGGCGGCAGCTGCTGGGCTTCATCGAGCACGATGACGCTGCCGATCAGGTTGTGCAGCTTGCGGCAGCGCGAGGTTTTAGCTGCGAATAGGGACTCAAATAGCTGCACGTTGGTGGTGACGACCAGCGGCGCGTCCCAGTTTTCGCAGGCAAGGCGACTGCGGGCGGTTTCGTCTTTGTCGGCGGCATCGGCTTGGCCGTGGTGCTCGATCAACACCTCGTCGCCCAGCGACTTGAAGACACCACGGAACACATCTGCGGTTTGTTCGATGATGCTGGTGTAGGGGATGGCGTAGATGATGCGGCGCTTTTGGTGCGCCGAGGCGTGGTTGAGAGCGAACGCAAGGCTGGAGAGAGTTTTGCCGCCGCCCGTGGGAACGGTGAGCGAAAAGAAACCGGCAGGTAAAGCCGCTTTGCCCCGGCACTGGCGCAGGATGTCTGCGCGCAGCGTGTTGACCGGGGTATCGGCCACTGGCAAAGCGGCCATGTGTGCATCAAATGCATGCTGCATACTGGCCAATGTGGGAAAGCCTTCGCGCTTGGCGGGCTTTCCTGCATCAAAATGCGCCTCAGTATCCAGAAAGTCAGCATCTATCAGACACGAAAATAGCATGCGTACCCATAGGGCAAAGCCATCTTGCCCACCCGGGATGTGCTTGAGATGGGGAACAAAGTCACCAGCACTGAGAATACTGTCTGGCGGCATGGCATTGCAAGTTTCTGCAAACTCCGCTTGACTATCCGCGCCGCCCAGGCGCTCGGCGAGACCAGCCTCCCAGTCGTCCAGGCCTGCATGATGGCCAGCAATGAGGTAGGCCAGTACGCGGGCCGCGAGCTTGCCGCTCGCGCCATGTTTTGCCTCTAGCGCCTGCATTGCCCACAACGCACCCGCTGCAGAGTGGGTTTTTTCACGTCCACCGACTTTGCCTTCAATGTGGGTGTCTGGATTGTCAGACTGCGCCAAGTAGCGCTGGAAACCTGGGCGATACTTGCCCAAGTCGTGCCATAAACCTGCCATATAGGCCCAGCGCTGTGTCACTGAGTTGGACTCGAACGCTTGCGAAAAATAGGCAGCCATTGAAGCCACCGCTTGCAAGTGGTCTGCTAGCAAGTGTCCGCCTGAGTGGGCTAATGGTTCTGGCACGCTGTTGTCTTTCTATGTCGCTTTTGTTGCTATCTACTGGCATAGACTAACTGCCCAAAGGCTCACCAGATGAACCTGCCAGATATTTGTCAAATATATTTCTCCGCCATCCGCTTCACCTCATCCACCACCGCGCTGCGCAGGCTGGGCGGCTCCAGCACTTCGCAGTGGGCGCCGTGTTTCAGGATGTCCATGATGAGTTCTCGGTGGTCGGTGTAGGGAAGCTCCAGTACGTAGCTGCCGTCCGTCTGACGCATACCGCGTTGTTCGTCGTGCCAAAGCTCCTGGGCTACCCAGCGGGCGCGTTCGGGGCTGAAGCGCAGGGTGGCCCAGGTGACGGGGCCGCCGGAGAAGATGCCGTAGCTGGCGTCAAATGCGGCTTGCAGGGCGCTGGGGTCTAGCTCTTTGGCGGCATTGGGCAGCACCTGGGCTTGGCTGATGGAGTCCAGCGCAAAGTTGCGCAGCTCTTGGCGCAGGTGGCACCAGGCGTCGATGTACCAGTTTTCGCGGTAGTGCACCAGGCGTTGGGGCGACACGTGGCGCTGGGTGGTTTGGCCTCTTTCTTTGCTGGTGTAGGTAATGGCGAGCTGCTTGCGCTCTAGCAGCGCGCTGCCTACGGTTTGAAAGTGCTCGGGGTTTACCTGCCTGCGGGCCAGGGTGATGATGTGAACCCGCTTGCGTATTTCTTGCGCGTCGCTTTGCGCGCTGCCCAACATGGTGTTGAGCCGCTTCATGAGGGGCTCAATATGGGGGGCTAATACGCCGCCAGCGTCCAGGCTGCTGAGCAGGTGCTGCATGGTGAGCAGGGCGTGTATCTCGCTGGGGGAGAACCACAGGCCGGGCAGCTCGTAGGCTTGGCCTGTGCGGGTGGCAGATTCGCTCAGGCAGTACCCGCCAGCAGCACGGTCGTATTGGATGGGGGCGTTCATGCCGTTGCGCATCTCGTCCAGGTCGCGCTTGAGGGTGGAGCGGGAGACTTTCAGTGCGCTGAGCAGTTCCTCAAAGCTGGCCACCCGGCCCTGGCGCAGCATGGTTTTGATTTTGTAGATGCGCTGGGTTTGGGCCATGGTTGATTTTTTTACTGTTTTGCAACAGTGTAAATCAGTTTCATGCGACTTCACGTTGGTTTCGTCCCGGGAACCTGCGCTCTAGTCGCCGAGTTGACCGCAAAATTGGGGTCAGAGCAAATTTTCGTAAATGCTGCTCGCGCCCCGATCAAACCTCGTCCTGAAATTTCAAACGGAATTGGCTTAGGCAAACAGTATTGGGCTTAGAGCCTGATTCAGGCATTAACCCTCGATCAGGTCAAACACCGCCATGCTCTCCACATGCGCGGTGTGCGGGAACATGTTGACCATGCCAGCGGCTGAGCAGCGGTAGCCTGCCTTGTGCACCAGCAGGCCTGCGTCGCGCGCTAACGTGGCAGGATTGCAGCTGATGTAGACGATGCGCTTGGGGGGTGTCCAGCTGCTCAGGTCGGCGGGCACGGGGGCGGTTTTACCCTCTTCTAGCTCGGGGGCGTTGCCCAGGCGTTGCTGGTGCAAATCGGCCAGGGCTTGGGCCAGTGCAAACGCGCCTTCGCGGGGGGGGTCTACCAGCCATTTGTCGGCTATGCCGTCGGCTACCAGCATGGGGCCGGTCATGTCAAACAAATTGCGCGCTACAAATGTAGTAGCGGCTCCCGCGATATTCTGCTGGGCTAGAGCGGCATTGTGCTTTATATTTTGCTTTAAATTGTCGGTGGCGCGCGTTACCAGCATGTCGCTGCCCTCAATGCCCAGCACCTCGCGCGCTTGGGTGGCCAGGGGCAGGGTAAAGTTGCCCAGGCCGCAAAACCAGTCGATCACCCGCTCGTGTTTTTGCACGTCCAGCAGGCGCAGCGCGCGGGTCACCAGCACGCGGTTAATCTGCGGGTTGACTTGGGTGAAGTCGGTGGGCTTGAAGGGCATGGTGATGCCGAAGTCGGGCAGCGCGTAGGACAGGGTTTGGTGGTGCGTAGAGGGTAGGAGCCCGGAGGCAGGCTCAGGGTGATCGCAGCTGAGGACGGGCTGAGCTGGAGTGAGCTCAGCTTGACCGGCAATAGGCTCAACCAGCAGCTTGACGGTCTCGGGCCCTTTGGATTGCAGCCACCATTGCACGTTGTGCATC
>JAYVDN010000562.1:0-2014 GCA_043749385.1 Polaromonas sp. | reverse complement strand
TGGCCAGCAAAACCATGACCGAGCGCAAGGAAGAGAAAAAAGAGCAGTGACAGATGACCAGCTCCTGCGCTACTCTCGCCACATCCTGCTCAACGAAGTAGGCGTAGAAGGCCAAGAAAAACTTCTTGCTTCTCACGCTTTGGTTATCGGCGCGGGCGGCCTAGGCTCCCCCGTAGCCCTGTACCTGGGCACTGCAGGCGTAGGCCATATCACCATTGTTGATAACGACGTGGTGGACATGACCAACTTGCAGCGCCAAATAGCCCATGATCTGTCCCGCGTAGGCATTAACAAAGCGCAAAGCGCTAGCCAAAGCATAGCGGCCATCAACCCCGAAGTGCAGGTCACTTGCATCACCCAGCGCGCCGATGCCGCGCTGCTTGACAAGCTGGTGGCACAAGCCGACGTAGTGGTCGACTGCTGCGACAATTTCGCCACGCGCCACGCCGTCAACGCGGCTTGCGTGGCCCACAAAAAGCCTTTGGTCAGCGGCGCGGCCATTCGCTTTGATGGGCAAATCACCGTGTACGACAGCCGCGATGAAAAGTCGCCCTGCTACGCCTGCGTGTTCCCGCCTGAGAGCACGTTGGAGGAGACCCTCTGCGCCACCATGGGCGTGTTTGCGCCGCTGGTAGGCATCATTGGCAGCATCCAGGCCGCCCAGGCACTGCAACTGCTCAGCGGTGCGGGCAAGCCCCTGACTGGGCGCCTACAGATGCTAGACGGGCGCAGCATGGAGTGGAACGAAGTGCGCCTGCCGCGCAACCCGGCTTGCACCGTGTGCGGCAGCGCCCACCCCGCTCAACTCAGTCAATCCTGATATTTTTCGCCTTGATCAAGCCGCCCCAGCGCTTGATCTCAGCGGCTACAAACTGCCCCGCTGCCTCGGGCGCAGTGGCAAACGGCTCAAAACCTTCACGGCTAAAGCGCTCGCGCAGCTCGGGTGACTGCACCACCTCGTTAAGCGCTGCGTTCACACGCAGCACCACATCGCGCGGCATACTGGCCGGGCCAAACACGGTAAACCAGGTGGTAAAAGCATAGTTGGCCAGCCCCGCCTCGGCCATGGTGGGCACATCCGGCAGCAGCGGGCTGCGTTTGGTGCCGGTCACGGCCAGCGCCCGCACGCTGCCCGCGCGCACATGCTGCAAGGTGGCCGACAGCACCGGGAAGCTCATGTCCACCTGGCCGCCAATGGTGTGTTGCAGCGCCGGGCCGCCGCCCCGGTAGGGCACATGGGTGATGAAGGTGTTGCTGATGTCTTTGAACAGCTCGGCGCTCAAATGGAAGGTCGATCCACCGCCCGCAGACGCGTAGTTCAACCTGCCCGGCTTGCTTTTGGCCAGTGCAATCAGCTCGGCCACGTTTTTGGCGGGCGAATTCTTCGGCACGATCAGCACATGCTGTGAGGTGGCCACCATGCCAATCGGCGTAAAGTCTTTGAGCGTACCGCCACTGGCCGTCTCAAACGGCATGCTGGCAAAAAAGCTCGGGTTGCTGGCCATGCTCACCGTGTTCAGCCCCAGCGTGTAGCCATCCGCCCGCGCCTTGGCAATCGCCTCCATGCCAATATTGCCCGACGCGCCACTGCGGTTGTCCACGATCATTTGCACGCCCAGCTTGCGCCCCAAGGGCTCGGCAATCATGCGGGAGGTAATGTCTACACTGCCGCCGGGTGGGAAGGGGGCTATCAGCTTGATGGGCTGGCTGGGAAAGCTCTGCGCCTGCGCACTCAGGTGCAGGCCAGGCACCGCAGCGGCCAAGCCTGCTGCAACTATGTTTCTACGTAACATTCACTGTCTCCATTTTTATAAATAAAGACAAATTATCGGGTAGATTTATTCAGCAGATTTATCGGGCGGATTTTGCGCAGCCATCGCAGCCCCGATAGCCGCGTTGATCGCAGCACGCGCCTGCGGGCTGTTCTTCCAGCAAGACGACCCCGTCAGCTTGGCCCCCTGGCTCAAAATGTCCAATGCATTGGCTTTGCGCAAATGCGCAAACGATTCAAACC
>JAYVDN010000561.1:0-5450 GCA_043749385.1 Polaromonas sp. | reverse complement strand
TTGCCAATGTCGATGGCCATGAGTTGGCGGCTACGCTCAGTCAGCTTAAGCCGCAGAGCACACTGTTCCTCATTGCCTCCAAAACCTTCACTACGATAGAGACCATGACCAATGCGCTCAGCGCCAAGGCCTGGTTCTTGGCGCTGGGCGGGCAGGATACCGCGCGGCATTTTGCAGCGCTGACCACCAATGTGCCCGCAGCCAATGCGTTTGGCATCACCACCACCTTTGGCTTTTGGGACTGGGTAGGCGGCCGCTACAGCCTGTGGTCTGCCATCGGATTGCCGATTGCCATCGCGATTGGCGCTGAGGGCTTCCAGCAAATGCTCAGCGGGGCGGCGGACATGGATGCGCATTTTGCCACCGCACCCTTGGAGCACAACCTGCCCGTGCGCCTGGGTTTGCTTGACGTGTGGCAGCGCAACTTTCAGGGCTACTCCTCGCGCTGCGTCGCCCCTTACCATTCGGCCCTGCGCCGCCTGCCAGCCTATTTGCAGCAGCTGGAAATGGAGAGCAATGGCAAGCGGGTAGACAAAGACGGCAAGACTTTAAGCTACGCGACATCGCCCGTCGTGTGGGGCGAGCCGGGCACCAACGGCCAGCATGCGTTTTTCCAAATGCTGCACCAAGGCACCGACGTGATCCCTGTGGAGTTCATCGCGGTAAAAACGCCTACGCACCAGCTTAAAAATCACCACGGGCTTTTGTTGGCCAACGCACTGGCGCAGGCGCAGGCCTTTCTGCAAGGCAAGTCGGACGAAGGCGGCCACAAGCACTTTCCCGGTAATCGCCCCAGCAGTTTCTTCATCCTCGACGCGCTCACCCCCACCAGCTTGGGCGCACTCATCGCCCTGTACGAGCACCGCGTGTTTGTCAGTGGCGCGGTGTGGGGTATCAACAGCTTTGACCAGTTTGGCGTAGAGCTGGGCAAGGTGCTGGCGACCGACATCGCCAAACGCATGGGCTCTGGCGATGCGCATGGGCTAGACGCATCTACGGCTGCGCTGCTACAGCGCCTGCGTTAAGCGTGGCGCGGTTGAACATCATTTTCGACTTCGGCGCGGTCATCTTTGGCTGGGAGCCCAGCGCTTTGCTCTGCAAGCAGGCAGCCAAACGATTTTTATCGACGACCTGAAAGCCCATATCGACGCCAGCGTAGCCCACGGCTGGCATGGCGTGCATTTCCCGCATGCGCGCGAGCTACGCAGTAGACTATTTAATGAAATAGGGCTCTAGGCCAATAGAATATAGCGGGAGCAGCTATTGTGTTTGTAGCATGTAAGCAACTTTGATATCTGCAAATCCCATCTCACTTTTGCCACCTGGTGAGAGGATTTTTGCGCAGATGACGGATCCTGACGGCAATGCCGTGGCCCGTGGGCCTTGCGCCGAGCCGCTTAGCGCACAGGTTGCACTTTAGGCCGTGGCCGCACGCCGGGCGACACATCCAGCTGTAGCGTTTTGTCGGCGCGGCGCACGGTGAATTTGGCGGGGGTGCTGGGCTTGAGGGCGGCTACATTGGACAGCAGCTCACTCACACTGCCTACATCTTTGCCTGCCACGACAGTGATGACATCACCTGGCTTGATGCCAGCTTGCGCGGCAGGGCCGTTTTGCAGCACGCCGGTGATGATCACGCCGTTATTGGCGTTCGCGTCCATTTTCAGGTTAAAGGTTTCGGCCAGCTCTGGCGTCAATTCTTGCGGCTCCACGCCGATCCAGCCGCGCGTGACCACGCCGTCTTTCACAATGCCTTCCATGACCTGTTTGGCGGTGGTGACGGGGATGGCAAAGCCGATGCCCATGCTGCCACCGCTGCGGCTGTAAATCGCCGTGTTGATACCCAGCAAGTTGCCGTTTACATCTACCAGCGCGCCACCGGAGTTACCGGGGTTGATGGCGGCGTCGGTTTGGATGAAGTTTTCAAAGGTATTGATGCCCAGCTGGTTGCGCCCCAGCGCACTGACAATGCCGCTGGTTACCGTTTGGCCCACGCCAAAAGGGTTACCAATGGCCAGCACCTGGTCGCCCACCTGCAGCGCGTCCGAGCTGCCCAGCACGATGACGGGCAGCTTGTCCAAGTCGATTTTTAAAATAGCCAAGTCGGAATCAGGGTCGGTACCGATCACCTTGGCTTTGGCGCGGCGCTTGTCGTTCAGAATCACCTCGATATCGCCGCCGCCTTCAACCACGTGGTTATTAGTCAAAATGTAGCCGCTGGGGCTGACGATCACGCCGCTGCCCAGACCGCCCTGCGGTTCTTCGCCTTTGTCGCCAAAAAAGAAGCGAAACCAGGGGTCGTTGGCATTGGGGTTTTGCGCAGCCGCTTTGAGCACGCTGATGCTGACCACTGCAGCAGAGGCTTTTTGGGCTGCAACTCGGAAACTGCCGCTTGGAACAACGCCAGCAGCCACCGGCGCTTGCAAAGTAGGTACAACCGTGTCCGTCAGGGCATAACGTGCAGGGCGTAGCCATTGCGGTTGTAGTGTGGCTACAACAAAGTACGCCGCCATCAACAAAGTCACACCCTGTGCAAATAAAAGCCAAATTTTTTTCATACGGAGTGTGCCTTTGGTTATATTGTCCAAGCAGTGTTCAATTACGTCAAATTACATATTTCACAGGAAAATTATTCCATGAGACCGATATCAGGCCGTAAGTCCAAACTCCAAGTCTTGGGGATAGTTTTTTTAGTGGCAGCCATCAACGCCTGTGGAGGAGGTGGCGACACACCGTCTAATGTTAACGCTATTGCACCAACGCCGACACCCACACCCACACCCACACCCACACCCACACCCACACCCACACCCACACCTACACCTACACCTACACCTACACCTACACCTACACCTACACCTACCGCTTCAACAGTTAACCTAAATTGCATTGGCACCAGCTGTAGCAGCACTGCGGGCGATACCGTCGTTGGTAGCAGCGGCGCTTTGGCGTGGAACTTTAGCAATACATCTGCAAGCAATACGACCGTCAACCTGAATTTAAACGGGCTATCCCCTGGCAAAGTAGTGTCGGTGGTGTTCTCCAATGGTTCAGCTTTTACGCGGACTATTCCCAACATTGGAGTGTCGCCAGAACCAGTGCAAGCTGCGACAGGTATTGCCAAAGCCAGTGCGGCGCTTGAGCTTACGGGTGCGCACGCCGATGAGCACGGCGATACCGCCCATGCCCAATTATTGAACAACAATCGGTTGGTAGCAAAAAAGCTGGTGCGTGCAAGCGACCAACTGTTCGCTGCCGGGGCCGCGGCACGGGAGCTGACCACCCAGCCCAGAGCGCTCTATGCGCCCGCGCTGAACACCACCAAGACCTGGACGGAATATGGAGGGTCTGGTACGCCGGTCAATTACCCTACGTCGGCGCAAGCAGTCTGTACCACACCCAGTGGGCGTAACGTGGTGATTTGGGTAGATCCTTTAGCCATTTCTTTGGGCAAAGCAACCCCCACCAGCATTGCCGCGTTGGCAAATGCTTATTGCGGCGTCAGCGGAGCGCATGCGCAGATTAACGCCTTGATGGGTGATGCTTGGGGTGCCAACGCCGCGCGCTACCCGACCCAATTGATCCAGGATACGGTCAAGCAGGATATTAATATCATTGTGCTCAACTTCCCTTCCAGTTCCACGTTGGCCGGGTATTTCTGGGGCGGAAACAATCTATTAAAAAGTCAGGAGCCCAATTCGAACCAAGCCTTGGCATTTTTCATCAGCGCAGACCAATTGAAGCGTGATCTGAACTTCACCTTGTCCACTTTGCTGCACGAGACGACGCATATGGTGAATTTCTACCAACGTGTCGTCTCCAAGGGCTATGACCACGATACCTGGCTGGAAGAAACATCAGCCATGATGACCGAGGACATCGTAGCCCCGTCGATCATTAAAAACGCCGATGGCACTGGCTACAACAAGATAGCAACATTTCGCTTGCCGGGCTATCTGACCACGGGTGGCGCGGTCAGCTACGTCAACTGGCCTGATCTTTCTACATCCAATTACTATATCGGCGGAGCCTTTGGCGCATTTCTCAATCGCCGCTACGGGCTGGCTTTGTATAAACAGCTCGTCACTTCTTGCGCGGATGGCACGACCACCACCACCAGTTACGGCTGCCTGGACGGGCTCATCAAAGCGAACGGAGGGGGTGGTTTTGCCGATGACTTTGCCCGCTTTGGGGCCAGCATATTTGGTACCCTGCCGGCTGTGGGCGCACCTGCTGGCTATGGTTTTCCAGCTCTCACCAGCCTTGGTTATTCCCTGACGCCGATCGACGTTTCCACTATGGTGTCTCTGCTCCCAGCGTCGCCCAGTCCGATAGCCAGTGGATTCACGGCGACTACCCACAGCTATCTGCGCAGCACCTTAGGTGTTGGCGCTAGCACCTATTCCCGTCGCAATATCGTTGTGCCTGCTAATACGACCGTTTCCGTGGTGGTCAAATGAAAAAAATACCCCGTAGCACCGCTTTCGCCAGTGCATTGGTTTGCGCGATGGCGGCTTGTCTGACAGGATGCGAAAGCATGGCTTCCGCTACCGAACCTGCATCATCGCCCGCGACCACTGGGCAAGTGGGAACCCCGTTGCAAGTGACCGGCTTACTTACCCTCAAAGGGCCTGAGGTAGGCGCTTGGTGGGCTCTGGCAGATGCGTCGTCTGGTGTCGTCTGGCGGCTCGAATCATCCAACCCCGAGCAATTGGCACGCTGGCGGCAGTGGCAAAACCGACGGGTAGAGGTGCAGGGGACAACCAACGGAACCTACCTCTCTACCCCGCGACTACAGGTGACAGGCTCATCGCTGAAAGTGCAGTGAGTTGGGGTCACCATGCTGCCTGAAAGATGCCTGCGCCCACAGCACAGGTGTGTGCTGTGGCCCATAATCGGCTGATGACGAACCCTGCCCTTACTGCTGCAACCCTTGGTGCCCCGCGAGACACGCTGACGCAGGCATTCGACGCGCTGCTGCAACCCGAGCGGTTCAAAGACTATGGCCCCAACGGCCTGCAGGTCGAAGGTAAAGCACATGTCAAACGCATCGTCTCGGGTGTCACTGCCTCGGTAGCCCTGATCGATGCCGCCATAGCCCAAGGCGCAGACGCTATTTTTGTGCACCACGGTCTGTTTTGGCGCGGGCAGGATGGCCGCGTCGTCGGCTGGATGAAGCAGCGCTTGCAAAAGCTGCTGGCACACGACATTAACCTGTACGCCTACCACCTGCCGTTGGACGCACACCCTACGCTGGGCAATAACGCCCAATTGGCCAAGGTGCTGGGTATCACGCCGCTGGAAGGCGCAGGCAATCGCTTTGGCGAGCAAGACTTGGGCTGGCTGGGGATTACGCCGCTGGCAAGCTCGCAAGCCTTGGCTGGGCACCTGGAAAAAGTATTAAACCGCTCTGTCATCCACATTAACTTTGCGCAAAAAGTTATTAAAAA
>JAYVDN010000560.1:0-3167 GCA_043749385.1 Polaromonas sp. | reverse complement strand
CTTGGACGACAAGGAGGTTGGGAGCATGGGGGCGTGGTTTTGCAGACTGTGGCTTGGGTTTTGCGTATCTATGCGCTGGACGCTGCGGCACTTGGGGTTTCGACGTAGAGCGCCGCTTCGATATTTCAAGCCGCTGCGCCCGGTCAGCAGCAAAGCCTATTCTGCCCACGGGCGGCGTAACCCTGACTGGGTACGGCTGGCCGTACTGGCGCTGGCGCAGGAGCTGCCGCGTGCCGGGTACCGCACCCTTGCCTACTGCTTTAACCTGCGCCACGCCGCCCAGCTCAATAGCCATGGGCAGGCTGTGTCGGTATCCAAGAGCTTTGTGAGCGCGTTGCTGCGCCAGCAGCGCTACGCGGCTGTGCAAGAGAGCCAGCGCGGGTATGTGGCTAAGCGCGAACCGATTCAAACCACTTGGGGTATGGATTTGACGGGGCTACCGTTGGTGGACGGTAGCAGCGTGGCGGTGTTTGGCGTGATCGACCATGGCAGCCGGGCCATCTTGAGCCTATCCCCCGTAGTTAAACGCAATAGTTTGGTTTTACTGGGCAAACTTTTGGTTGCCATGGGCAGCTATGGGCTGCCGAAATCTGTGCGTACCGATAACGAGGCTGTGTTTAAGTCGTGGGTGTTCAAAGGCGTTTTGAAACTACTGGGGGTGCGCCAGCAGTTCACCGCCTTGGCCTCGCCTTGGCAGAATGGGCGGATAGAGAGGTTTTGGCGGACGCTCAAGTTTGAGCTGCAAACTCAGGCGTTTCGGTCTGTGCGCCATGGCCTGGCCATTCAAACCCGGATGAAGTTTGCCAGTGTGGCAGCTATGGGGTGTTTGCTGGAGGCGTTCAAAGATGGCTACAACCGGGACAGGCCACACCAGTCGCTTAAAGGGGCTAGGCCTGCCAGCGTGTGGAATGGGCAGGTGCAGAAAGCGCGCGAGACATTGGGCGCTGCCAAGCCAGCGGCTGCCAGACGGCAGAAGCAGCCGCGCGCTCCGCCTTGGTCGCACTAGGCTTCTCCATCCATTTACTATATATTTCATAGCTGCTTACGCACGTAATATGCTGGCTAGGGGCTTATTTAGTCAAAAAATGGGCTTTAGGTACGCATGCGCATGGGTTTGTGAAAAACTCGCACGTTTACAACTCAAAACTACACCCAGATTCAAAAATGAGAAGCTACCACTCGCGATCAAACCGCTGAAGATTGAAATTTAACTGGTACTTTATTCAGTGTCCACTTGCAAAGCCAATGGGCATGCGGGTTGCGATGGATTGGACACTACAGTTGCGAGGGATTGGACACTACACCTTTAACTCTACAAGCGGCTGATAAAACCGATCAGCTGTGACGATGTAGGAGACTTGCATGCCTGCGCGGGTCATCTGGTCTTGAAAGTGTGTTTTTGAGTACAAAAAACTCTTGTTGTTTTTATCCTCTGCCTTTTTGCAGAAGAAAAATTCCAAATTCGGTAGCGCTTGCGCAAATTCAACAGACTTTGCAGTGTCAACGCTTATAGCTGCGAGATCTTTCTTCTTTTTCAGAAAATCCCAATCTATAGTTTTTTTATACATTTCAAACATCACATTTTTAAGAGTTTTTGATTTCAAGATAGCAGTCAAGTCAACCAGTTTAGACGCCTTACAGATGTGCAACGTCTCCAGATTAGGTAGTCGCTCTATTCCATCTAAACTTTGCATTTTTCCGTCACCTAGCACCAGCCTTCTTAAGCCCGTCATACCCGCTAACGAAGTTAGATCAGTTCCGTCATAATTATTAATATGTAAATCCTCAATATTTTTTACCGTAATCCAATGACTAATGGTTTCTTTTCTGTAACGAATAAAAAGCACCTTTAAAGTCGGAATGTTATGCAAAGAAGGAAAATTTTCTGGATAAAGATTGTGAACGTTGATGCTTTTTAAATTTTTAAAGGGGGCGCCAATTCCTGTGTAAATAACCTGCGTTGCGGTATTTAAACTAAATGAAAGTTTAGTTATTTTTTCAGGGGATGGAATGGCATCGATATTAAAAAAACCAGGCTTAGTTGATGTGGAAAAACCGATGGCTACGCAGTTGTATTTCTTGAAAAAGGCGGCGAATTTCTCCAATTGCGTTTCGTAAAAACTGAAGCTCTGTTTTTCTGCATTCGTTTGAAGAATTGTTATTGAACCATCATCTGCAATGATAGAGTTCTCCGAATCATCTACAGCAATGCCAAACACTATTTTTTTCATCACACACCTGATCCACGGGCTTTATTCATAAGAGAATTGACTAATCTTGCAGCATCGCTGTTTGCTTTTACTTCAACTCCAGGACACTTTGCCAGATTAGTCTTACCTTTTTGTGTATTAGGGTCAAGTCGTTTTTCACCTGGCGAAGCAATGACGTTCAATAGCGATTTTGCATTCGGTTCAAGTTTGTAAAGGACGATCGCTCGATGCTCAACCATCTCAGCATACTCAGCTTGACTAATGTTGGCGCATGGCGATGATGTATCCATATTGGTGCCACGATCAACGCCTTTGGGGCCGCCAACTCGTTCTTTGACTGAGTCAGCATACCTGTCTCCGGGCCCTTTGCCAATGTAAGCTTGGCCAGAATTACCTTCAAAAATATAAACACCGCCTCCACCCGCTGCAAGACCAAGCGGATCAACCCACCATGTCGGATTCGGGGCGTACTGGTAAAGGTTGTTTCCGCCCGCTAGTCGAATCGGATCCTGCGTAATGTACCTCGCCTGATCAGGGTCGTAATAGCGGTAGCGGTTGTAGAACAGCCCCGTCTCAGCATCTTCATACTGCCCTTGGAACCTGAGGGGCTGCTCAACCTCACGTTTGTCGTAGCGCAGTACCCTGCCCCAGGCCTTGTATCTGGCCGCCCAGACCACTTTACCCGTCTCGTCCATCAGCTCTAGCGGGGTGCCCAGGTGGTCGCACTGGTAATGCAGGATGGTGTCGTTTTGTGCGTTCTGTTTGGCGCTGTCTAGTTTGCTTTGCCAGACTGCTTGATGGGCTTGCTCTTTCAGTTCTGCTTGGTAGTCGCAGTAGCTGGCCAAGTGCGCATCGGCTGCATGCCGGTCTTTGGGCATGCCCCACTGGGCTTGCTTGGGCAGGTGCATCGCATCGGCCGCAGAGTTTTCATCTGCGCCCTGCACATAGCTAGCCATC
>JAYVDN010000559.1:0-5742 GCA_043749385.1 Polaromonas sp. | reverse complement strand
AAAACGTCAAAGCTGACTAAACAACATTTTCATTTTTATGCGCATCCATCCCATCACCCCCGGCACCCGCCCCGAGCTGGCCGCCCAAGAAGCCCAAATTGCCGCCCAGCGCGGTGGCAAGGTCTCGCCGCTGTACCAGGTGCTGCTCAACAGCCCGCCCATAGCCCATGGCTGGGAGCAGATGCTGTCAGCAGTGCGCAACCGCAACAGCCTGCCCGCCAGCCTGCGCGAACTGGCCATCCTGCGCGTGGCGGTGCTCAACCGCGCCAGCTACGAGTTCGATGCCCATGCGCCCATTGCACTGGCCGCAGGCGTGGCGCAGACCACCATTGATGCCCTACGAAACGTGCCGCTGGCAGCAGACGCACCCTTCTCGCCCATTGAGCGGGTGGTGATGGATCTGGCCGACGCGATGACAGGCGATATTGACGTGCCCGACGCGTTGTACGCCCAAGTGCGCACGCATTTTGACGCGCAGGGGCAGCTTGATGTGGTGGCCACCATTGCCGCCTACAACATGGTGTCGCGATTTTTGGTGGCGCTGCATATTGGGCACTGAGTGATGCAGCGCACAACCGATTTCATATTGCTGCAAGCCACGCTGGATGCCACGGCTGCTCAAGGCTTGGCCGCAGCCGCGCAAAGCTGGTGCGCCGCCAGCCCGCTGCCCATGGCGTTGCACCGGGCAGCTTGGTCGGCAGAAACGCAGACGGCCTATGTGTATGCGCGCTTGTCCAAGCGCAGCTCGCTTGACAGCAACGTACTCGCCACATTCACTACAGCATTCGGCAAAACACTTTCAAGTGCATCCCACATCCGCGTATCACGCTTAGAAACAGTGATGGACTTGCCCGGCGCGTCCCACACCGAACAACCCGTCTTCCACTACGTCGTAGAAACCGATGCCGAAGCGGGCTGGATGAGCGAGATCGCCCGCTGGTACGACACTGAGCACATGCCAGGCCTAGCCCACGTGCCCGGCTGCATCCGCGCCACCCGCCTGCTCAACCATGACCACGGCCCGCAGTCGCTCGCTTGCTACGACTTGGTCAGCACGCAAACCCTAGGCTCCGCGCCCTGGCTGGCCGTGCGCCACACCGCGTGGAGCGATATTGCCCGACCGCACTTTATCAATACCAAGCGCAGCATGTTCAGCGTGGTCTAGCGAATTGACAGGCAAAGAAAAATCTGCAAAAATACGACAATATTGTCTTATTTTTGTAACTATGCTATGCCCCGAATGACCCTGGAAGAGCGCATTGAAATGAGTTTGCATCGGTCTGCTGCAAAGGTCTTCTTGCGTAACGAATTTGACAAATTCGGTGGCTACGACCAAGTAGGCAGGGCGTTGCGCGCTGTGATCTCCAAAGGCTTGCTGGTCAAGGCAGGGTATGGCGTGTACGTCAAGGCCAAGCCAAGCAGCCTGACGGGTAAGCCCGTACCAGTCGTGCCACTGATTGAAATAGGATTGGCGGCGCTAACCAAGCTGGGTGCCCAACCCGCGCTAGGTAGCTCCGCACAAGAATACATGGACGGCAAAACAACACAAATGCCGATGGCTGTGGTGTTGAAACTGGGCAGTTCACGAGTGTCCAGACGTATAGGTTTTGGTACCAAGTCCATTCGCTACGAAGCATGAGAAAACTGCCCGCAACGGTTATTGAAAAAATTTCAGATTTTGAAGCTGAGTCGCCACTGTCCCTGCGTGGGTACGCGATAGAAAAGGATTTTTTTGTTGTAGAAGCCATTGCACTGATGAAAGCGCTGCCCATTGATCCGGATTTTCGCTTTGTGTTTTGTGGGGGAACTTGCCTTGCCAAGGCCCACGGTATCTTGGACCGTATGTCCGAGGATATTGACTTCAAAGTTGTGCCTTCCGATTCTGTTGCTGGGCTTGGCACGGCGGCTTTGCGGCGCAAACTTAGTGCTTTTGTTACAAAAGTGATGGCATGGTTGGAAGAAGGGGAAGGCGGCTTTGGTAACGGTTCCGTCAGTCGGCGCTCGCTTGACGACAATCGCTATACGTCCCTGGACGTGACGTACCAATCGGCGTTTGGCAAGCCCGCGTCCTTGAGAGCGCATTTGCTGATCGAGCTTAACTACGCGACACCTGGCAGCCCCACAGAAATGCATGCCGTAGGGCTACTGCTAGACAAGCTTACCACCGGCGCGTACCAGCACAAGATCGACATCGAATGCGTCTCCATACAACAAGCATTGGCTGAAAAACTAGTGTCGTTTCCTCGTCGCTTGTCTTTGCAATTGCAAAAAAATTCTGAGGGCCAAACCGTGGAGTTCACTGACGCATGGGACAAGGCCATGGTGCGCCACCTCTTCGATGTTTATCAGATCATTCAAAGCTGCCCGGTCGTCCTGGCGGATGTACCTGCTTTAGGCCGAAACGTCTCCAACACTATCGCACATGATGCCATTGAGTTTGCCGCACAGCATCCGCAATTTTGCACCGCACCATTGGCACAACTGCAAGATGCCCTGGCCTGGGCTGCAAGCAGCAGGGTTTTGCACGCCCAATACGATTTGTTTGTTGCAGACATGGTCTACGGGCCTCCAGCAAAAACGCCGAGCTACGATCAAGCGCTGGGTACTTTTACCAAAACGCTACTGGCGGCATTGGCGACAACCAACCCGGCTGACATCCTTCGAGGCATCGAAGCCGCCTTGGACAGCAAAAAGAAGAAACAACGACAGTGGAATCCAATCTGCGCCACGCTGCTCAACTAAATCAACAGATATTTCCCATCATAGATAAATTTCACAGAGACCATCGAATGATCAACAAAATCGCCAGCACCATCGCGCAGGCACTGACCGACACGCAAGACGGGGCCACCGTCATGATTGGCGGCTTTGGCACAGCCGGCATTCCTAATGAGCTGATAGACGGCCTGATAGCCCAAGGTGCCAAAGACCTCACCATCGTCAACAACAACGCAGGCAATGGCGACGAAGGCCTGGCCGCGCTGCTCAAGGCCGCTCGCGTGCGCAAAATTATTTGCAGCTACCCGCGCCAAGCCGACAGCTACGTGTTTGATACGCTGTACCGCAGCGGTAAGGTAGAGCTTGAATTGGTGCCCCAAGGCAACCTGGCCGAGCGCATCCGCGCGGCGGGCGCGGGCATTGCCGCGTTCTTCACTCCCACGGGCTACGGCACCGATCTAGCCAAAGGCAAAGAGGCGCGCGAGATCAACGGCAAGCACTATGTGCTGGAAATGCCCATCCATGCTGATGTAGCGCTCATCAAAGCAGAGCGCGGTGACCGCTGGGGCAACCTCACCTACCGCAAAGCCGCCCGCAACTTTGGCCCTGTGATGGCCATGGCTGCCAGGAAAACCGTGGCCACGGTGCATGAGATTGTGGAACTGGGCGCACTTGATCCCGAACACATCATCACCCCCGGCCTGTTCGTGCACCAGATCGTGCGCATTGACCGCGTGGCCACCGAAGCCGGTGGATTTAAAAAGGCCGCAGCATGAGCTACACCAAACGTACCAAAGACCAGCTGGCCGCGCGCATCGCGCAAGACATCCCCGAGGGCGTGTCGGTCAACTTAGGCATCGGCATGCCCACCCTGGTGGCCAACCACATCCCGCGCACGCTGGAGGTGCTGCTTCACAGCGAAAACGGCATCATCGGCATGGGCCCCGCGCCTGCTGCGGGCGAGGAAGACTATGACCTGATCAACGCAGGCAAGCAGCCCGTCACCCTGCTGCCCGGCGGTTCGTACTCGCACCACGCCGACAGCTTTGCGCTGATGCGCGGCGGGCATTTAGACATCTGCGTACTGGGTGCCTTCCAGGTCAGTGCCACGGGTGATTTGGCCAACTGGCACACGGGTGAGGCGGATGCCATTCCCGCCGTAGGCGGCGCGATGGATTTGGCCGTGGGAGCCAAGCAGACCTGGGTGATGATGGATTTACTCACCAAGCAAGGGGTCAGCAAAATTGTCAGCGCGTGTACTTATCCACTGACGGGGATTGCATGTGTGAAACGCATCTATTGCGACCTGGCTACCTTTGAGTGCACGCCGCAGGGGTTGGTGTTGATTGACAAGGTGGAGGGGTTGGCACACGCAGAATTAGAAAAACTCGTAGGACTGCCGATTACGATCACTCCGGCTTAATTCCCGCATCCTTCACTACCCGCGCCCACTTGCCCAAGTCGGCTTTCAAGAAGTTAGATAACTCTTGCGATGAAGACAAGCGCGGTTGAATGTCCAGCGCTGCTAACTTCTCTTTGTACTCCGCTGAGTTCACCGCGTCTTGCACTTCCTTGTTGAGCTTTTGCACCATGGCTAAAGGCGTTTTGGCGGGCGCGAACAGGCCCAGCCAAATGGTGGTCTCGTAACCCGCTACGCCTTCTTCGGCAATCGTTGGCAGATCGGGCAAGGTAGGGTAACGCTTCAAACTAGCGACACCCAGCGCCTTCAATCGTCCCGACTTGATGTTGGGTATCGCCGATGAGGTGTTGTCAAACATTACCTGCACATGGCCCGCCAGCACGTCTTGAATGGCCGGTGCCGCGCCCTTGTAGGGCACATGCGTCCACTCGATGCCGGTTTGTGAGCCGAACAGCTCTGCACCCAAGTGGTAGGTGCTTCCAATGCCGGATGACGCGTAAGACAGCTTGTTGGGGTTGGCCTTGGCATAGGCCACCAGCTCCTTCACCGTCTTGGCAGGTACGCTGGGGTGCACTACCAAAATGTTTTCTATCGTCGCCACGAGTGAGATCGGCACAAAGTCGTTCACCGGGTCATACGTCAAATTGGCCGTTAAGTTAGGGCTGGCGGCCATGATGCTGCTGGTGCCCAAGAGCAGCGTGTCGCCATCGGGCGCTGACTTGGCCACAAAGGTGGCGCCAATGCTGCCGGTAGCGCCCACTTTGTTGTCCACAATCACCGTGCGCTTGAGGGATGCCGCCAGCTTGGGTGCCAGCACCCGGGCCAGCACATCGGTAGGGCCGCCTGCGGCAAAGGGCACGACGATGCGGATGGGTTTGTCTTGTGCCAAAACAGGCGATGTGAAGCTTTGCACAAGGCAAAGCAAAGCGGCGGTCAATAGTTTGGTCATGGCTTTTGTCCAAGGTGGGCGGTGGCGATAGCGTACACGTCGCTGCAATAGGTAATGTTCGCGTTGCGAAGCGCCACGCTCTTGCTATAGTGGTTTGAACTTTTTGATCATCCATTATGAATCTCAACCCTCTATCATCCCTTGCGAATCGCCGCCAAACCCTGCAATGGTTGGCAACTTCGGGTATGTCCCTAGGAGCGTTGCCGTCGCACGCGCAGGCAGCGTGGCCGTCTAAACCCATCCGCTTCGTCGTGCCTTTTGTACATGGTGGCACGTCCGACATCGTGGCCCGCACGGTGGCCCAAGAGCTGGCCAAAAACCTCGGCGTGCCGGTGGTTATCGACAACAAAGCCGGCGGCGGCGGCGTGCCCGCCATGCAAGACGTGGCCCGCGCAGCGCCGGACGGCCACACCGTCATCCTGGGTCATGTAGGCTCGATGGCGGTGAACCCGCTGATCTACCCCGACAGCGGCTACGACGTGAACCGAGACTTTGCACCCGTGACCATGCTGGCCAAAGTACCTAGCCTGTTCGTGGTGCACAAAGACGTGCCCGCCAAAGACTTCAAGTCCTTCGTGGCCTACGCCAAGTCGCGGCCCGGCCAGCTCAACTACGCCTCCGCAGGCAACGCCAGCGCGGGCCACCTGGCCATGGA
>JAYVDN010000558.1:0-11670 GCA_043749385.1 Polaromonas sp. | reverse complement strand
ATCACTGCGCAAAGTGAAGGCTTAAATAAAACATGTCTTTTTTTGGTATTCCTTTTGCGTCCTCTGCGTAACCTTTGCGTCCTCTGCGTCCGGAAGTTCGGAAGTTAAATCTTCAAACCGTCAAAGCAGGCAACACGCTAGTACGCGCTACTTCCGTCTGATTAGCACGGAAAGCGTCCAACTTAGCCCGCAGCGCCGCATCGTGGGTGGCGAGCATGGCCACCGCAAACAGGGCCGCATTGGCCGCCCCGGCTGCGCCGATGGCAAAGGTGGCCACCGGCACGCCTTTGGGCATTTGCACAATGCTGTGCAGCGAGTCCACGCCGGAGAGGTGTTTGGACGCCACCGGCACGCCCAGCACCGGCACCGTGGTTTTGGCCGCCAACATGCCCGGCAAATGCGCCGCCCCGCCTGCGCCTGCGATGATGGCTACCAGGCCGCGCTCGGCGGCGGCCTCGGCGTAGGCGAACATATCGTCAGGCATTCGGTGGGCCGAAACCACGCGGGCCTCATGTGGGATGCCAAAATCGGTCAAAATCTGCACCGCGTGCTGCATGGTGTCCCAGTCGGAACTGGAGCCCATCAGCACGCCGATGAGAATGCGAGAATCTGCTGGCGTGTGTGTCATAGCGTGGATTCTACGTTTTCGCCAGCCCGCCACCCTAGCGCCCCACTGAAAAGTCCACCATGATCGAAGCCACCGTCCAAAATTTTGAAGCCGAGGTGATCCAAGCCTCCATGACCGTCCCCGTCTTGGTGGACTTCTGGGCCCCGTGGTGCGCGCCCTGCAAGTCCCTGGGCCCCATTCTGGAGAAGCTGGAGCTGGAATACGCCGGGCGTTTTAAGTTGGTGAAGATCGACTCTGACCAAGAGCAGCAAATCTCCCAGGCCTTTGGCATCCGCAGCATCCCCACGTGTGTGCTGCTCATCAACGGCCAACCCGCCGACGGCTTTACCGGCGCGCTGCCCGAGAGCAAAGTGCGCGAGTTTTTAGACAAACATGTACCCCCCGCAATGGAAGAGCCCGAGCTGGTAGAAGAAGAACCCCTGGTGCCCGGCAGCCCTGATGCCATCGCCGTGCTGCGCGAGGCCGTGGCCCTGGCCCCCGACAACGACGAGGCCCGCTTTGACCTGCTGCGCAGCCTGCTGCAAGCGGGCCTGGACGACGATGCCAAAGTGGCCCTGGCCCCGGTGATGCCCAAGATCAGCACGAACCGCAAGTTCGATGCTGCGCAGCGCATCTTGAGTGCTATGGATTTCGCAGTTGGCCACGCAGACTACACAGCCGCCACAGCCGAGTGCGCAGCCAAAATCGCCACCAACAAGCGCGATTTTGAGGCCCGCTTTGCGCTGGCCCAGCTGCATGTAGGCCAACGCCAGTGGACCCTGGCCATGGACGAGCTGCTGGAGATTTTGATGCGCGACAAAACCTGGGCCGAAGAGAAAGCCCGCAAAACCTACATCGCCATCCTGGAGATCATCGAGCCGCCCAAGGTCAAGGTAGCCGACGGCCAAATCCCGCCGCAAGACCCCACGGTAGCCACCTACCGTAGGCGGCTCAGTTCGGTGGTGCTGAGCTGAGCAGCGTTGCTGCCTCCGCGACAATCTGTAGGCCTTAGGACCCGAGGATCCGCAAAGGCGCGCCCCTCGGGCAGGCGCAGGAAAGGCCAAGTGCAGTCCGAGCGGAGTTGATAGACATGTTTTTACTTGCAACAGCGGCTAAAAGTGCCTGCTTGCCAGTTGGTGTGCGCTATATATACAGTAGCTGCTCCCGCGATATTCTATTGGCTTGCAGGCCGATTAGTATCTTAAAAATCAGTCAAAATTACCATTTTGACGCGTTGGGAAGGCTTTGGAAGCTTGAAAATGTGCTGACCACTGCGAATTTGCCAGTTCTGGAGCCTTTTTTATGCATCAATCGGCCTGCAAGCCAATAGAATATCGCGGGAGCAGCTATTTAATTTATAGCGTTCATATTCTACGTCGGTACGCTAGGTCGTGGTTTTGGCGGCCTAGCCTCCGTTGTTGTAAACATCGCGCTGCTGCGGCTGGGGTTGCGGTGCACGCGCGCGCTGCTCGGGCGCTGGGGCGGGGGCATAGACCTCGCCACTGGACGTGCGCAGGCTGCTGCCTTCTACCGTAACTTTGCTGCCCACAGCCGGGGCGCTGGCCTGCTCTAGGGTGCGGATGGTGCCGTCTTGCATGCGCACGCGCACGTGGTAGACGGTGTCTTTCTTGATGTTTTTCTCTACCGCGTTGCCGGCCCAGCCGCCGCCTACTGCGCCCAGCACGGTGGCGGCCGTGCGGCCGTTGCCGCTGCCTACCTGGTTGCCCACCACGGCGCCCAGCACGCCACCGGCCACCATGCCTACGCCGCTGCCTTTGCCGGGGCGGGTGACGGGGGTGACGGCCTCGATGGTGCCGCAGGTGGTGCAGATGGGTTTGGCTTGCACGGGGGCTTGTTGGGCGACGCCCGGCTGGGCAGACTGACCAGAAGGGGGCTGCTGCCCTGCGGTCGCTATCGGCGCTTTGTCCTGAGCGGCGGGTGCATTGCCTTGCATGGGTGCTGGCTGGGTAGCCGGGGTAGCAGCCTTGCTCTGGGCCTTGGTTGTCAAAGGCCTTGCTGCATTTTTAGCAGCGGTTCGGGCGCTATTTTCCTGGGGTTGCGGCGCGTTTTCTATAATCTTGCCGTCTGCAGATTCGGTAATCATGTTGCTGCTACTGAAGCCCGCAAATCGCATGGCGTTGGAGCTGACGGCGGCGGGGGCCGCTGAGCGCTTGTGGATCGACACCAAGCTGGCTCCCATGGCCAGCACGCACATGCTGAGCACACCAATCACCGCCCACAGCGGCTTGGTGGGTGAGGGCCCACGGGGGCTGAAATCGGCTGCACCAGAGGTGCCGCCGCCGGGGTAAGACATGGCTGCGTTCATGGAGGGGTCCCTTTCTGTTGCGCGACATGGGCGCAAATGCATGACATGGTCAACGTCAATGCAAACGATAAGGTACACAGCTTCATGCAAAGCATGATGTGCGCTTTGTAACCCGAGGTAAAGCCTTGCTTGGCCTGGCTGTAGTGCGCAAATCGCTCGGAGCGGCTAGCTGTAGCGCTGAATAGGCCGGTTAGTGCCCGGCGAAATCTACCAAGGTAAAGAGTGGCAAACCTGCTGCACGCAGTTTGGCCGATCCGTGCAGCTCGGGCAAATCGACAATGGCTGCGCCCTCCATCACGGTGGCGCCGAGTTTTTCGAGGAGTTTTTTTCCGGCCATCATGGTGCCGCCGGTGGCAATCAGGTCGTCAATCAGCAGCACGCGCTGGCCGGGGTGCACGGCGTCGGTGTGCAGCTCGACGGTGGCGCTGCCGTATTCGAGCTCGTAGGTTTCTTCAATAGTGGTAAATGGCAGCTTGCCTTTTTTACGTATAGGTACAAAGCCCACGTTGAGTTCGTAGGCCACTACCGCGCCCAAAATAAAGCCGCGTGCGTCCAGCCCGGCTACCACGTCGGGGCGCAGGGCCGGGTCCATGTAGCGGTGCACAAAGGCGTCTATCAGCACGCGGAACACGCGCGGGTTTTGCAGCAGCGGGGTAATGTCACGAAACTGCACGCCGGGCGCGGGCCAGTCGGGCACCGTGCGAATGTGGCTGCGCAGGTAGTCGGTTACGGCGGGGGCTGTGAGCATGGGGTGGATGTAAACCGCGCTTAGCGCAGCTCGCCGTATTGCGTGGTGCTGAGCACGGGTGCATCGGGGTCTGGCATCTCTGTGTCTTCGTAGCCGGTGAGTAGCAGCTTGTTATTGATCGCGGCAAGCGACGCTGCTTTGGCCGCAGCGGCAGCAGCCAGCGCTGGGGCATTGGCCACGGCGGCATGGGGCGAGGCATAAGCCTGCGTCTTGGCGTACGCGTTGGCTGAAGCGGGGGTGCCGCCCAGTGGTATGGACATGCCCGGTTGCGAGCCAGAGGCCAAGGCCCGCTTAAAGGCCTCTACCTCGTCTTGCTCCAAGGGGTCAGCGCCAGGTTTTTTGCCTATGCCCGCGGTTTGAGGCGGTACGGGCCTGCCCAGGGGCGTGGCGGCGAGTGCGGGTGCGGGTGCTGGTCGGGCCGTAAACACAGCACTGGAGGCTGGCGAAGGGCGCGCCGTGGGCGCGTGAGCGGGTACCGCAGGATACGGCACGGCTGATAGCGGTGCGGGCCGAGAGTTGGTGTGCGCGGGCATGCCGAACAGCGGCGAGGCATTGCTTACGCTGATGCGCGCGACACCCGTGGATATCGCCTCGTAAAAACGCCAATACACGGCTTGTACCACCAGCTCATAACGGTTTTTAGCCGACTGCGCGATCATGGCCTCGATCTCGGCTAGTTTGGCAGTTTCACCAGCAAATTCGGCGGACAAATCGATCATCACCAAGAAGGTGCGGCCGCGCTGGTCAAGCGCCAGCACTTTGAATTTGAATGCGGAGGACAGGACGCCAACGCGCACCATCGACTCACGTACGACTTGAAACAACAACTCGCGGCGGGCATTGCGCTCAGAACGGCGCTGCTCCATGCGCTGTGCAGGTGAGCCAGCAGTAGCCCCAGCCGCGTTATGGGCGCCGGGTTTGCCGCCCGTGAACGGGCGAGTAGCATCCGCCAGAGTGGTGTGAATATCTGATGGCAATGGTCTGGTAGCTGGCAGCGCCGCTGGCTTGCCCTTACCCAATAACCAATTAACTATTCCCATGGCGCATCCGCTTCCTTATTCATAGACGTAGTCAGAGCGCACAGCGTAGGACTTACCCGCACTACAGCGCATCTGCAGCCCGTTGCGGGCCTACCTACTTACCCCATTACACACGCTTTACATGGGTTTTACGAATCTACGTTCTTCATAAAACGAACGGCTCGCGCAAAAGTATACTTTCAGTAACAAAAAAAGCCCCATAAGGGGCTTTTTTCACGAATAGCGCAGTAACGAGGGCTTAGTAGCCGCCGCGTCCGCCGCCACCGCTGCCGCCACTGCGACCGCCGCCGCCGTAAGGGCTGCGGAAACCGCCGCCATCACCGCCGCCGCCACCGCCAGCGCCGCCGCCGTAGCCGCCACCGCCGCTACGACCACCGCCGCCGCCGCCGTAACCACCGCCGCCGCCGCCACCACCGTAGCCGCCACCGCCGCCGCCGCCACTACGGCCGCCGCCGCCACCAAAGCCGCCGCCACCAGTGCGTGGTGGGCGAGCTTCCATCGGGCGAGCCTCGTTAACTACAACGGCACGGCCGTCGAGTTGTTGACCGTTCATGCCTTCAACAGCAGCCAAAGCCTCAGCGTCGCTGGACATTTCAACAAAGCCGAAGCCTTTTGAACGACCAGTGTCACGCTCCATCATCACTTTAGCGCTGGTAACACCGCCAAAAGCCGAGAATGCTTGGTGCAAATCTTCGTCGCGAACAGAATATGGCAGATTGCCAACGTACAGTTTATTGCCCATGAATGGGACTCCTATCAATCACAATTAAAAAGCGATGGAGTCCCTGAGCAAACACATACCTGCAAGAAACTAACCGATCACCAACTACATCTACAAAAATAGTAAATGGTCTTGCATTATGCGCCAAAATATGCTTTCGTGTCGAACCCCGTACTTACCCTTGGTCTTTTAGTGTCGCCTTTACGCATCGTTTCACTTGTCCCCAGCATTACCGAATTGATCGTGGATATGGGTTTGGGCGACTATTTGGTGGGCCGCACGGGCTTTTGCATCCACCCGGCTGCCGTGGTGCAGCATATTCCGAAAGTGGGCGGCACCAAGGCGGTCAATCTGGCCAAAATTCGCGCCCTGGCCCCTAGCCATGTGGTGGTGAATGTGGACGAGAACGAAAAACCCACGGTCGAGACCCTGCGCCAATGGGGCGTGCAGGTGGTGGTGACCCATCCCCAGGGGCCTGTGGACAACCTCGCTTTGATTGACCAGTTGCTGGCGGTTTTTATGGCCCATGGCGCTATGGATTCAGTAGCTGCTCCCGCGATCATTCAGAGGGCTGCAGCGTTAAAGGAGCAAATTTTCAGGCGCCTGGCGTTGCTGCAGGCCCGTGCGGTGCAAATCCACGCCTCGGTGCCTAGCCAGCGTGTGCTGTACTTGATTTGGCAAGACCCATGGATGACGGTGGCAAGGGACACCTACATCAGCCGCATGTTGGATTTGATCGGCTGGCAGACCTGGCCAGCGCTGCAGGGGGGAGATGGCATGGCGACGCCCGGAGCGGGGCGCTACCCCGTGGTGCAGGGCGACGAGCCGTGGCTAGCGGGCATAGACCGCGTGTTGTTGTCGTCAGAGCCCTACAGTTTTGGCGCAGACCATGTGGCCCAAGTGCAACATTGGTTGCCCCACACTAAAGTGCAATTGGTGGACGGCGAAATGCTCAGTTGGTACGGCAGCCGCGCCGTCCGGGGCTTGGATTACTTGCTGGCTTTGTCGGCCGAGGCGGCTGGGGGCCTGGGCAGCACAGCAGCCCCGTCTGGGTCGCCCGCGTAGTTGCGCCACTGGCGCATGGCGTTGCGCATGGTCAAAATTTGGCTTTCAAAACTAGGGCAAGCCTTGCAAATGAACATGTGGGTGCGCAAGGCCAGCTTTTCGGTGACATTTAAATGGCGGTCTTCCCGGGCCACCACCAAAGCGGCGACTTCTTTGCACGAGCGACGAAAGGGGTAATTCAGCATGGTGGATACAAAACGAATCAAACAGGTTAGAGCGCCAGGAGGCTCACACGGCGCTCATTGGGCGGCGGGCGCTTTTTGTGCAAACCAATGGAGCTCCAGGCACTCACGCAAGCGCAGACGCGCACGGTGCAATTGCACGTAGAGGTTAGTAGCGGTGATCCCCAGTTCCTTACACACCTCGTCGGCATCCATCTCCAGCCATTCGCGCATCAAAAATAAGCGCCCTTGCGCTGGGGGCAGCTTGCTTACGCAGGCATCCATGACGGTCATAAATTGTTTTTGCCCTAAATCCTGGTCTGGGTTGCCCCAATTGGCAGGATGCTCGGCGAAATGGCCGTCGGCTTTGAAACCAATCGCGTCCAGTTCGTCGCCTTCCCGGTCGCCCTGTAGGTCGCTGGCGTTGACCTCGCGCAAATTGGCACGCAGGGCGTCTACCACTTTGTGCTTCAAAATGCCCACCAACCAGGTTTTGAGCTGCGACTGCCCGGCAAACGATTGCGGCTTGGCGATGGCCGCCAGCATGGTCTCCGATACCGCATCCTCTGCCCAAGCATCGTTGCGCAACTGCAGGCGCGCAAAACGCATCAGATAGGTGCGCAGATCTGCCACATCGGTTTCAAAGCTCATCTTTAGTACCCGTTACTTGTAAGGATGCGTCTATCTTAGCGACAATACAACCCATATCTGAAGGAATACTGATGTTAACTTCTCCTCGTTTCGGTGCGTCCCTGATCTTGGCAGCGCTACTATGCGCTGGTGCAGGGACGCCGCTGTCTGCGCATGCGCAAAAACAAACTGCGCAGCCAACAGCATCAACGCCCAGCAATGCGGCTTCGCCCAGTATTTCGGGCACCACATTGGATAAAAAAGCGTTTAGCTTAGCGGGTCTGAAAGGCAAAGTGGTGCTAGTGATGTTTTGGTCCACCGACTGCGCCGTGTGCCGCGACAAAATGCCCGAGCTACGCGAGAACGTGCAAGGCTGGGCTGACAAGCCTTTTGAGATAGTGCTGGTCAGCGTAGACCGCAGCATGGCCGATGTGGACAGCTACAACGCCATCGTTAGCAAAGCAGTGCCCTTGAAGCAGCGCTTTACCCAGCTGTGGACAGGAGATGCGGGGTACAAAGACAATCTGGACTCGGCCAATCTCACGCGCGGCCAACTGCCCATGGCCCTGCTGATTGGTAAAGATGGCAAGCTGGCAGAACGTTTTAATGGCCGCATCCCAGCCGAGGTATGGGACAAGATTTCTGACTTGTTGTGATTTGTTGCGTATGTTTGCAAAACAAAATTTGCGGGCAGCGTAAGAAAAATCTTGGCCCAGAGACTTATGCAGTAACCGAAGCATGTAAGTCATAGCGACGGTTTTATTCACTTAACCTCTTGGAGTAAGTTATGAACCAACGTGCTTTGATTGCAGCCGCCGCTGCCTCTCTCTTGTCCACCGTACTCTTGTCCACCCCTGCTGTGGCGCAAGAAAAAGAAAAGTGCTACGGCATTGCCAAAGCCGGTCAAAACGACTGCGCCAACCTGGCTGGCACGCACTCATGCGCGGGCCAGGCTAAATTGAGCGATGACAAAGGCGAATGGAAATACGTCGCCAAAGGCACCTGCGAGTCCATGAAGGGCATGACAGCTGAGCAGGCCAAAAAAGCGTCCACGATGAAGGACGGCGAGATGAAAAAAGACATGGAAAAAAAGAGCTGATCAGCTGGCCTTTTTTTGCATTGACACAGCGCCTTCTAGCCCATGTCTGCATTGTCCTCAAAGCCGGTCTTTGGGACAACAGGCATAGGCTGGCGCCACCCCCACTACGCGCAGGTACTTGAAACCCTGCCGCGTGTGGCGTTTTTAGAAGTACATTCTGAGAACTTCTTTGCCAGTGGCGGCGCAGCCCTGGCCACCCTGGCACAAGCACGTGCGCATTACGACATCAGCCTGCACGGCGTGGGCTTAGGCTTAGGTTCGGCCACTGGCATCGATGCCTGGCATTTGGACCGATTGCAACAACTGGTCGAACGCATCGATCCGATTCGCGTGAGCGACCATGCCTGCTTTGCGCGCGGTACCGTGCATGGCGGCGAAGTGCATGCGGCCGATCTATTGCCCATCCCTTTCAACGGCGCGGCGCTGAACGTGCTGTGCGCCAATGTGCAGCGCGTGCAAGAGCGTTTGCAGCGCAGTATCTTGGTAGAGAACTTGTCTGCCTATGTCGATATGCCGGGCAGCGACCGTAGCGAGACCGATTTTTTAAACCAGCTCACCCAGCGCACTGGCTGCCAACTGTTGGTCGATGTGAACAATATTTACGTCAACGCGCTGAATGCGCAGACTGCCGCGCACGGCGCGCGCGATGCAGAGCGAGCCGTGCAAAGTTGCTTTGACTGGCTGGACGCCATCCACCTGGCCGGCCCGGGTGAGATCCACCTGGCGGGCCATTGCGAGATGGCAGACATCGTCATCGACGACCATGGTGCGCTGGTGTGCGAAGGCGTGTGGCGCTTGTACGCCAAAGCCGTGCAGCGCTTTGGCGCTGTTCCCGCGCTGATTGAGTGGGACACCGCCCTACCGCCACTGCAAACCTTGCTGGACGAAGCAGCCCGCGCCGATGCAATAGCACATGGCAACCCATTGCCTACTTTGCAGCAGCACCGTCAAACTGTCCCCGCATGAGCCCGGCTGTATTAGCCCAAGCAGGCTTGGCCCAGGAGCAGAATGCGCTGTTAGACAGCATCTTTGCTGCGCACAGTAGCGCCCCATCGCGCGGCCTGGCCGCCTACCGTGCCAATGCCCACGCCAGCGTCGAGCGTGCATTGCAAGCGGCGTACCCGGTGATGGCGCAGCTGATAGGCGAGGACAACTTCCCCTACTTGGTGCGCGATTTTTGGCACCAGCACCCGCCCCAGCGCGGCGACTTGGCGCAATGGGGCGGCGACTTGCCAGCGTTTTTAGCCGCCTCTGAGCAATTGGCCGATGCGCCGTATCTGGCCGACGTAGCCCGCATTGAATGGGCGCTACACGGCTGCGCTGGCGCGCCTGACTGCGCACAAGACACTGCCAGCTTTGCGGCGCTTGCACAGCAACCGCCAGAGGCCTTGAGTTTTCTCATTGCGCCCGGGGCCGTGGTGCTGCCCAGCGCCTACCCCGCTGCTGCCGTGGTGTTGGCCCACCAAGGCCAAGGCAGCATGGAGCAGGCCGCCGCCTTGTGGCACGCAGGGGTAGCGCAAGCCGCCTTGGTCTGGCGCCAAGGCTTTGCGCCGCGCCTGCGGGTGCTGGACGCTGCAGAGATTGCGTTTACCCGTGCCGTATGTGCCGGACAAGCCCTTGCGCAGGCCTTAGACCTTGCGCACCCCGATTTCGATTTCAGTGCCTGGCTTACCGCTCAGGTGCAAAGCGGCGTGGTTTTGGGCGTGATGCGTCACCCTGCGCCAGCGCCGAAATAGCCCTTATCCACCACCTGCGGTACGCCGCGCAAACCTTTCTGGGCCCGGTCGGGAAAAAGTGCGCGCCACCATACCCGCGCACAGGTTGTGGTCTTTACGCCCTTTGTCACGTTGGGCGTTCGGCACACGACTAACCCTTTGAGAGCACTGCACTGCGCGGCGCGCTCAAACTGAAACCCTTGAACTTCTTCACTTTTTCTCTCATCTTTTTTTTTAAAGGAACCATCATGAAAACTTCTTCTTTAGTTACCGCTTTGATCCTCACCGCCACTTTGGGCACCCTCTCCACTCTGAGCCACGCTGGCGAGCAAGACTTCTCCTTTGCTGCCCCAGCGAGCAGCCACAGCCATGTGACGCGCGAAGCAGTGCGTGCTGAGTATTTCAGCGCTGTCAGCAACGGCACCCAACTGCTCGCTGGTGAGCGCGACTACGCTGCCAACGCCGTAGCCGTCACCGTGTTGCAAATGGGAAAGAGCCGCATCCAGGTGCAGGGCGAGCTGCAAATGTCTTTGGTTGCTGGCGAGCGTATCACCTACTAATTTAACCGCAGTGCCTGGCTTAGGGCCAGGTACAAAGCGGCTTGGCGCTGGGCGTGATATGTCACCCGCGCCAGCGCCGAAATAGTCTGTAACCGCCCCACGAAAGAAAATCCGATGCAAGCCCTCGTTCAACTCCAGCAGCGGCTATGGCTGCCCATCAGCCAGTTACTCACGCTTTTGCAAAGCCCTGCGCTGCTGGCGGCCCGGGCCTATGTGGCGTATGTATTTTTTATCTCTGGGCTGACCAAGTTACGCGACTGGGATACCACCGTAGCCTTGTTTACCGACGAATATAAGGTGCCCTTGCTTTCCCCCAGCGCTGCCGCGTTCATGGGCACAGCCGGGGAGTTAGCGTTGCCCGTATTGCTGTTGGTTGGGCTGGGTTCGCGTTTTGCATCGCTGGGTTTGTCGGTGGTTAACATCGTGGCCGTCATCGCCCTGCAAGAGATTGCGCCAGCGGCCTTGCAACAGCATATTTTGTGGGGCACCTTGCTGGCCGGTATTGCCATCTTTGGTGGGGGCGCTTTGGGACTGGAGCGTTGGCTTGCAGCCAAGCAAGCGTAGGTTGCAACACCACCAAGCTGTGGCCGGTGAGCGCGACTGTACTGCCAACACGGTCGCCATCCCTGTGCTGCAAATGGCCTTGCACGCTGGCTAGCGTATCTCCTGCTGACCAAGTAACATGCGCCTTGCGCGCAGAACACTTTGAGACAGGTTGCCAATACACCACCGAATCCAATACCGGGACTCGGTGGTGTCAGCATTGGCACTACAGTGTTTGCATTTCATGTGACTCGCCAACTGCCTACCACTACCATGTTCAAATTTCTAAACCCCTACCGCCGCCTGATTGGCGTAGCCATCTTTCTGGTTTTACTTTGGGTGGTTTTTCATTTCTCTGGTTTGCGCGGGCATTTGAATCTGGCGTTTGTACGCGACCAGCTGTTAAGCCATCCGGTGACTGGCTTGATGTTGTTCGTGCTTTTTTTCGTCATTGG
>JAYVDN010000557.1:0-2926 GCA_043749385.1 Polaromonas sp. | reverse complement strand
GCCCTGTCTTGGTACAGCAATTTTGACAACCCTTTCTATATCAACGAAGGTTTTCCCTGGCCTTGGTTGGGCGTGTGGTTGATTGCGCTGCGCTATGGCGCGTTGGCAGGCACGGTGGCCACCATCGTGCTCTTGGCCGCATGGTATGCCATCGCGCCCGTGGCCACTTTTCCCAGGCTGTACTTTCTGGGCGGTGCCATTCTCACCCTGATTTGTGGCGAGTTTGGCAGCCTATGGGGCGCGCGGTCAGTACGGTTTCGCGAGGCGACCGCCTACCAAGAGGACAAAATTGAGCGCCTGACGCGGCGGTTGTATTTGCTGAAAGTCTCGCACGACGAGCTGGAATACGAGCTGGTAGACCGTCCGGGCACCTTGCGCGATGCGCTGGTAGAGTTGCGCGCTCTGCTCGATGCGGCCCGCAGCGAAACAGGTAAGTTACCAGGCGCTACCGCTATCATGGAATTCCTGTCACGCTATTGCCAAATTGAAGCGGGGGCCCTGTATGCCTACATCGACGGGCCGACACCGGTGTTGATTGAGCGCGCCCGGGTGGGCGAGGTGGTTCCGCCCAAAGTAGACGACCCGATGGTGGTGCGCGCGGTCGAGACAGGCCAGGCGGTGCATTTGCAAGAAGAGTTGATGGACAAAAGCCGCAAACTTTCCCTGCTGGCGGTGGCCCCCGTGCGTGACACCCGAGGCAATACGATTGGTATTTTGACGGTGCGGCGCATGCCGTTTTTGGCACTCAATCCAGATAACTTGCGCACCATCTGGGTGTTACTGCAGTCATATGCGGAATACCTGCGCCTGTCGTATACCGCTCGCGAAACCACGCGCGACTGGCCGGGCGCACCCATGAGCTTGCGCCACGAGTTTGCCTGGCTGCAGCGGCTACAGCTGGACCATGGCCTGCAAAGCTGGTGTGTGCTGTGGCGCTGCCAGAGCGCGCAAGCGCTGCAAGTGCTGGAGCACATCCAGCGCGAGCATACCTCCAGCGAGATGGCCTGGCTACTGCCTAGCAATGGGCATGTCGTGCTGGTGAGTCTGTTGGCGTTTGTGGGCACAGCGCAGGTAAAAATCCAGGAGCAACGGATTCAAGACTCGTTAGCGCGCAGCTTTGCCGGGCAATTGCCTGCCGATGCTGCGTGGACTGAGCATATTTGGCTTGGCAGTGCCGATGCCTGGACGACGCTGCGCCAGCGGGTAGAGCAGGCTCAATCTGCCAGTGAAGCCGTCAGGCCCAGCCCACCATGATGGCAGTGGGTAAACAGCTTGTAATCGCTGTCAGCACTGAGCTGGCAGCGTTTTCCTTGTTGGGCAGCAGCCACGAGTCGGGTGTTCTTCTGGCGTATTTTGGCTTGCACGCCATTGCGTCCCTCTTGGTATCTGGCATTGCCTGGCGGCTACTGCCTGCGCATTTGCGCCAGCCTTGGTGGAGCGTATTGGCTTTGCTTTTCAGCTTTGCTTTCTTTATTCCCGGGCTGGGCGTGATCAGCATGGTGCTGGTCATCCATGTGGCCAGGCGCTATCCCAGTGTGGTGGGGGTAGAGCGGTATGTAGAAATCAAAGAGCCCCAATTTCACTCTAACGAAAAGGAAAAACGCGAGCAAAGCGACATCCGCGTCAGCCAAGCGCGGCGAATTTTGCACGACCCGAACCAAAGCGTAGAGACCAAACTGCGCGTGTTGATCGCTCTGCAGCATATGCGCCCCAAGGTAGCCATCCCCCTGCTGCAAGGCTTGCTGGCGGACCGGGCCGAGGATATTCGCCTACTGGCCTACAGCATGATGGATGCTTGGGAGAAAGACATTACGGTGCGCTTGCAAACTGCGCAGACGCAGCTCGATGCGGCGGTAGCCAAGGGTGCTGCCACCACGGACAGCCGACATGATGCGGGGTTTGACAAAATTGGCCATATCAACGCCCACCGCAAGCTGGCAGAACTGTATTGGGAACAGGTTGATACCGGTTTGGCACGCGGCGACCTGCGCACATTCGCGTTGCAAAAAGCTAAAGCCCATTGTGAAGATGCCTTGCTGCTGGACGCGCTCATAGGCGGGCTGTGGCTGCTGTACGGTTTGGTACTGATCGAACTGCAACAGCGTGATGGTGCCCACCGGGCCTTGCTTTTGGCACGTAAAGCGGGCATGAGCGATGTTCAGGTGATGCCGCACCTGGCGCGCATCGCCTTCGATGCAGGGCGCTACGATGAAGTACAAAAATGGATGGGCCGCCTGGCCAGGCAAGAGAACTTGCCGCACCATTTGCGCAATGCCGTGCGCTATTGGATCGGCAACAGGATGGTAGACCTGTCGTTATGATCGACCCATTACAAAGGCTGCCCCTGTGAGCGATCTCGACCCCGACCTGCAACGCCGCGCCGACAACGCCGATGTGGCCCTGCTGCTGGAAGGCACCTTCCCCTTTGTGGCGGGAGGCGTGTCCAGCTGGGTGAACCAGATCATCAATGGCTTTCCGCATTTGCGTTTTGCCATCGTATTTTTAGGTTCCCGCAAGCAAGACTACGGCGTACCCAAGTTCAAGCTGCCCGCCAACGTGGTGCATTTTGAGGCGCATTATTTGAGCGGGGAAGAGGGTCGCCCGCCGGTTACTCACCTCAAAGGTGACAAGGAAATGTTTGCTACCAGCGAAGACTTGCACACCTATTTCCGTAACCCGAAAGACAACGCCGTGATGGGCGCGCAGGCGCTGGGCACGATTGTGGGTGAGCTGCAAGGCCGCATGAACCGCAGCGAGTTTTTGTTCAGCGAAGCCAGCTGGAACTACACCACCCGCATGTACCAGGAGCGCTGCACCGACCCCAGCTTTGTGGACTATTTTTGGACCGTGCGCACCATGCACACGCCCATCTGGACACTGTCCAAAATCGTCGAATCGATGATTCCCTGCAAGTGCTACCACACGG
>JAYVDN010000556.1:0-4135 GCA_043749385.1 Polaromonas sp. | reverse complement strand
TTACGCTTTAAGGCGTTCAAAACACTTCCGACTTGTGCAAAACGGGTGATTTTGACCTTGTTTTTAGGTACTAATAAGGCTGTAGCCCTTTAAAGTATCGCGGGAGCAGCTATTGAATTTGTAGTACTTGCACCTGCCCGTCACATGCCGCACAAACCATCCGCTGGCATGCACTGGCATGGCATGAAGTAGCCTTAGCCCGCAGTGGTGGGTTCTGCAATCCCGCCCACTACTTTGCTAAAGCCACCGTCTACATAGGTGATCTCGGCGCTCACGCCAGCGGCCAGGTCGCTCAGTAAAAACGCAGCCACGTTGCCCACGTCCTCAATCGTCACGTTGCGCTGGATCGGCGAGGCTTGGGCTACCGCTCCCAAAATTTTGCCAAAATCCTTGATGCCCGCGGCGGCCAAAGTTTTGATCGGCCCGGCGCTGATGCCATTGGCCCGCAGGCCACGGCCTTGCGCGCCCAGCGAGCCGGCTAAATAGCGAACAGAAGCCTCTAGCGAGGCCTTGGCCAGGCCCATGGTGTTGTAGTTGGGCACTATGCGCTCGGCGCCCAGGTAGGTGAGGGTCAGCACAGCCGAGTTGTCGTTCAGATAGGGCAGAGCGGCCTTGGCCATGGCCGGAAAGCTGTAGGCGCTGATGTCGTGGGCTATTTTGAAGCCCTCGCGCGACAGGCCCTCTAAAAAGTCCCCACCAATCGCCTCACGCGGCGCAAAGCCAATGCTGTGCACAAAGCCGTCAAATTTGGGCCAGGTTAGCGCCAAGTCGGCAAACAGCTTGGTAATTTGCTCGTCACTGCCCACATCGCAGTCAAAAATTAATTGGCTGTCAAAATCGGCTGCAAACTGCTGCGTACGCTCTTTAAAGCGCTCACCCACATAGCTCAGCGCAATCTCCGCGCCCTCGCGCCGACAGGCTTTGGCGATACCATAAGCGATAGAGCGGTTGGACAACACGCCGGAAATTAATAATTTTTTGCCGTTAAGGAAACCCATTAGTGCCTCTTAGTAAAAGTCAGTGCAGAATTGTCGCATGCGTAGCTTAGTTTTTTGGTTTTTGTTGGGACTAGCCTCTCCGGTCTGGGCCGCCCACGCCTATTCCCTCTGGGGCGACGTCAAATACCCGCCCGGTTTTTCGCATTTTGACTACGTCAACCCCAAAGCCCCCAAGGGTGGTGAACTGGTGGCGGTGAGTAATCTGCGAGTGTCTACTTTTGACAAATACAACCCTTTCACCATCAAAGGCTCAGTGCCCGCCTACTTGAGCGAGATGCTGTTTGAAAGCCTGCTCACCGGCTCGGCGGACGAGCTGGGCACGGCCTACGGCTTGCTGGCCGAAGATGTGGACGTGGCGGCAGACGGCCTGAGCGCTACCTATAAGCTGCGTGCCAATGCACGTTTTCACGATGGCAAACCGGTGCTGGCGGCCGATGTAAAGCACAGCTTTGAAATGCTGATCAGTAAATACGCCCAGCCAGGCTACCGCACCTTGCTGGAAGACGTAGAGCGTGCTGACGTGATTGATCCGCTGACTGTGCGCTACGTCTTCAAGCGTAAAAACCGCGAACTGCCTTTGACCGTAGGTGGCCTGCCGGTATTCAGTCGGGAGTGGGGCAAGGGCAAAACCTTTGACAAAATTGTCACTGATGTGCCTATCGGCAGCGGCCGCTACAAGATTGGCCCGGTGATCTATGGCAAAGACATCACCTATGTGCGCGACCCCAGCTACTGGGGCGAGAAGCTCAACGTCAACGTGGGCCAAGGCAACTTTGACCGCATCACGATCAAAATCTACAAAGACAACGTGGCCAGGCTAGAGGGCATGAAGGCGGCTGAGTTTGATTTCATGCAGTTTTATTCGGCTGGCGATTGGGCGCGCCGCGCCAACGGCAAGCGCTTTACCAGCGGCGATATTGTCAAAGGCGAGTTCAAACACAGCCTGCCTACCGGTTTTCAAAGCTATATCTTCAACACCCGGCGCGACCTCTTCAAAGACGTGCGGGTGCGCCAGGCCATTGGTTTGGCGCATGACTTCAACTGGATGAGTCGCCAGCTTTTTTATGGCCTGTACAAACCGGTGCAAGGCTTGTTTGGCAACACCGACTGCTCCGCATCAGGGATGCCCAGTGCAGAGGAGCTGGCGCTGCTGGAGCCGTGGCGTGCGCAAGTGCCCGCGGATGTGTTCGGCACCATGGCGCGCCAGCCCAATGCCCAGGGCGAAGACCGCCTGCGCGAGAACCTGCGCCGGGCCCAGGCCTTGCTCAAAGACGCGGGCTGGACGGTTCAGGAAGGTGTGCTGCGCAATGCCAAGGGCCAAGCGCTGGTGATTGACTACTTGGACAGCCAGGAGGCACGGGGTGCTACGCTGAGCTCGTGGCAACGCAATTTGGCCAAGCTGGGCATCGAGTTGAAACTGCGCGCCGTAGACTTTGCCCTGTACCAACAGCGCTTGGCCAAGTTTGACTACGACATGATCAGTATCAACTTTCCGGGCACCAACAGCCCGGGCTCTGAGTACGCAGACATGTTTGGCTCCAAGGCCGCTACCGTAGAAGACTCTGGCAACTACTCGGGTATTCAAAGCAAGGCGGTGGATGCGCTGATCGACAGCATGGTGACTGCTGAATCCAAGGCGCAACTGGTGCCTGCCTGCCGGGCGTTGGAGCGGGTCATAGCCCACAGCCACATCATGGTTCCGCAGTGGTACAGTGGCCAACACAATGTGGCCTACAACCCCAACAAAATTGCCAAGCCTGAGAAAACACCCACGTACTATCGGGCCGATGGGTGGTTGCTCAATATGTGGTGGGCAAAGTCTGCTGCGTCCACGGTAAGCAAATAAAGCCCATGTTCAGCTACATCCTCAAACGTTTTCTGCTGATGATCCCCACCTTGTTCGGGGTGCTGTTGCTGACCTTTGCTGTCATTCAGTTTGTGCCCGGTGGCCCGGTAGAGCAGTATCTGGCTGAATCAAAAGCCAGCACGGGTGCCAGCGGTGAGTCGGTCTACCGCGGTGGTAAGGGCGTGACTGAGAAGCGCTTGGCCGAGATCAAGGCGTTGTATGGTTTTGATAAGCCCGCCCCCGAGCGTTTTTGGATCATGCTCAAGTCGTATGTGACCTTTGATCTGGGTACCAGTTTTTTCCAGAACAAACCGGTGTGGCAATTAGTCAAAGAAAAGTTGCCTGTCTCTATCAGCTTGGGGCTGTGGACATTTTTCTTGGCTTACTTCATCTCTATCCCACTGGGGGTTGCCAAAGCGGTGCGAGCGGGTAGCCGGTTTGACTTGTGGACGACCTTGCTGGTGCTGCTGGGCTACGCGATTCCAGGTTTTGTACTGGGTGTCGCGCTGGTGGTGATCTTTGGTGGCCAGTTGCAGTGGTTTCCGCTGCGCGGGCTGACATCGGCCAACTGGGAGACGCTAAGCTGGACGGCTAAGGTCACAGACTACCTGTGGCATATCGCCTTGCCGGTCACGGCCAGCGTGCTGGGCAGCTTTGCGGTTATCACTATGCTGACTAAAAACTCGTTTTTGGAAGAAATTCGCAAGCAGTATGTGGTGACTGCGCGCGCTAAAGGTTTAGATGAAAAACGTGTGCTGTACAAGCACGTGTTTCGTAATGCCATGCTGCCCATCATCGCGGGATTTCCGGCTGCGTTTATTGGTTCTTTCTTTGCGGGTTCGCTGCTGATTGAAACCCTATTTTCTCTCGATGGGCTAGGCTTGCTGGGTTTTGAGAGTGTGATTCGGCGCGACTACCCTGTCGTGTTGGGTACGTTGTATTTGTTTACCCTGATTGGTTTGGTGACCAAGCTGGTGAGTGATTTGATGTATGTGCTGGTTGATCCGCGTGTGAAGTTTGACTGATATGGATACCCCATCGCCGATCCGCCCCATTGACCTTGCACCCGTGGCTGCGGGTACTGCAGCAATCCCATTGCATGTGGTGGCTGGTGCACCGTCTGCCGCTGTAGTGTCTGCATCCCCATCGCGCCGTGCCTGGTTGCGCTTCAAGCGCAATCGCTTGGGTTTTTGGAGCTTGATTATTTTGTGCACGCTTTTTGCCGTCAGTTTGGCGGCCGAGCTGGTATCTAACGACAAGCCTCTGATAGCGCGCTACAACGGCCAATGGT
>JAYVDN010000555.1:0-3526 GCA_043749385.1 Polaromonas sp. | reverse complement strand
GTGACCGACACGCAGCTGAAATACCATAGCCCCGCGCGGCTGGACGACCAACTATTGGTTACAGCGCGGGGCACTAAAAAAACCTCTATTACGCTTACTATTGCACAAGAAATACGGCTCCTGCCCCATAGAATATCGCGGGAACAGCTATTAAATAATGAGCGATCAATCATCACTACCGATGAACTATCTGCGCTGCCCCTGGTCTGCCAAGGTAGCATACGCATAGCCTGGGTAGACATTGCCGCCATGAAACCCGCCCGCATCCCCCAACACCTGCTGGAGAACCTAGAGTGAACCAAGATTTGTCCATACTGCATTTGGTGCTGAACGCCAGCTTTGTCGTGCAAGCCGTCATGGTCTTGCTGGTCGTCGTATCGGTGGCCAGTTGGGCGGCGATTTTTCGCAAGCTGTTTGCGCTCAAAGCCATCAACGGCAAAAACGAAGAGTTTGAGCGCGACTTTTGGTCGGGCACTTCGCTCAACGAGCTGTTTGCCTCTGCCGCGCAAAACGCTAAGTTGTCCGGCCCGATGGAGCGTATTTTTGCCAGCGGCATGCGGGAATACCAAAAACTGCGCGAGCGCCGCATCACCGACACCTCCACGCTGATGGACGGTGCCCGCCGCGCCATGCGGGCCAGCTTCCAGCGCGAGATGGACGTGGTGGAAACCAACCTGTCGTTCCTGGCCTCGGTGGGCTCCGTCTCACCCTACGTGGGCCTGTTTGGCACGGTGTGGGGCATCATGCATGCGTTTACCGGGCTGGCCGCACTGCAGCAGGTGACACTGGCCACCGTGGCCCCCGGCATTGCCGAGGCGCTGGTAGCCACCGCCATTGGCCTGTTTGCCGCCATTCCTGCGGTGGTGGCCTACAACCGTTTTGCACGCGACATTGACCGTGTGGCCATCAAGCTGGAGACTTTCATTGAAGAGTTCTCTAATATTTTGCAGCGCAATTTGGGCGCGCAGACAGCCAACGCTGCTGGCCATTAAACTGCGCCCTGAGTCACCGATACCGCCGCACACCAGGAGCAAAGCCCTATGCCTGCCATGATTTCCCGAGGCCGAGGCCGCCGCACCATCAGCGAGATCAATATGGTGCCGTTCATTGACGTAATGCTGGTGCTGCTGATTATCTTCATGGTCACCGCCCCGCTCATCTCGCCCAGCATGATCGACCTGCCCAGCGTGGGCAAGGCCGCCAAGCAGCCTGACGCGGTGATTCAGATCATTATCCAGAAAGACGACGCCTTAGAGATAAAAAGCGGCAAGGCCCAAGAAATCACTGCGGGAGCAGCTATAGGTACGGTAGCAGCGCAAGTGAAAAAGCTGCAAGCCGGCAACGCCAATACGGCCGTGGTCATCAGCGCTGACAAGTCGGTGAAGTACGAAACCGTGGTGGGAGTGATGAACGAATTGCAGCAAAAAGGCGTTCTACGTGTGGGTCTGTCCGTAAAGTTGGCCAAGTAACCGCTGGCGCTTTTTTTACTGCTCTTCAGTTCTATTTTTCAGCCATGCCCCACACCCACGAGCGCATAGAGTTTGCCCCGCCGCCGCAGCCCGCTTCGGTGCGCGCTTTCGGCTTGGCTATTTTGGCGCACCTATTTTTGCTGGGCGCGCTGACTTGGGGCGTCAATTGGAAACGCCAAACCGTCACCACCACCACCGCCGAGGCCGAGCTGTGGGCCAACGTGCCGCAGCAGGCCGCGCCCAGAGCGGTAGAGCCTGCGCCGCCACCGCCTCCGCCTCCTGCGCCACCCGAACCCGTCGTGCCCAAGGTCAAGCCGCCCGCTCCGGTAGCAGAAGACAAGCCTGCCCCCCAGCCGCGCGAGGCAGACATTGCCATCGAGCGCGAGAAGCAAAAAAAGAAACAGCTTGAAAAAGAGCTGGCCGAAGAGAAAGAAGCCGAAAAGCAAGAAAAGCTCGACGAGGCGAAGCAGAAAAAAGCCGCTGAGGATGCCAAAAAGGCCGTGGACAAAAAAGCCCAAGACGCCGCGCAAAAGAAAGCGGCAGACGATGCCAAGAAAGAAGCCCAGCGCAAAGCTGCCGATGCGGCGAAGCTGGCCGCCGCAGAAGCGGCCAAAGACGAGCAACAAAGCGCCCAGCAGCGCGAGGCTAATTTAAAACGGATAGCAGGCATTGCGGGTGCCTCGGGTGATTCATCGGCTACTGGCAATGCCCAGCAGTCCAGCGGGCCTTCCAGTGGCTACGGAGCGCGCATCAAAGCCAAAGTAAAGCCCAATTTGGTATTTACCAGCGCCGTGACGGGCAACCCCAAAGTCACTTTAGAGATCAAAATGGCCCCGGATGGCACTATTTTGGGCCGCCCGAGGGTGGCCAGGTCCAGCGGCAACCGTGAGTGGGACGAGGCCGTGGTACGTGCCTTTGAGAAAACAGAAGTGTTACCTAGAGATACCGATGGCCGGGTGCACAGCCCCCTGGAAGTTGACTGGCGCGTGAACGATTAGGCATTTTTAAAGGTTTTGTCTCCATCTTTCAAGGGTTTTGCCTAAGTTACAGTCAACCCGACTGTCAACCCCCGTACAGATAAGCCCGTTATAGTACTGCGGTCTTAGAAGCCTTCTGAGCCACAAAAACCCACCACCCCTCCTGAGGAGTTTCGATATGTTGAAAAAATTATTTGTATTGTTCGCTATGCTGTACGCAGCCGTAGCATTTGCCGCTGTGGACGCCAACAAAGCCACCGCAGCTGAGCTGGACGGCATCAAGGGCATTGGCCCCGCCATTTCGGCCAAAATCATTGACGAGCGCAAAAAAGGCGCTTTCAAGGACTGGGACGACATGATCAAGCGCGTCAATGGCATTGGCGAAGGCAATGCTGCCAAGTTCTCTGCTGAAGGCATGACCGTGGGCGGCAGTGGCTACAAAGGCGCTGCTGCAGCACCTGCTGCCAAAGCTACCGACAAGCCTGCTGCTGCTGATGCGAAAGACAGCAAGCCTGCTGCCGCTGCAACCCCAGCTGCTGCCAAAGACGAAAAGAAAACCGACGCTAAGCCTACCGCTGCCGCCGCTGCTGCTCCCGCTGCCGCTGCTGCAAAAGACGCTAAGCCTGCTACAGCTGCTCCAGCCGCTGCCGCCGGTAAAGACGTGAAGCCTGCTGCTGACGCAAAAGCCGATCCAAAGGCCGATGCCAAGAAAGCCAAGGACGAAGCCAAAGCCAAAGCTGCTGAAGAGAAGAAAGCCAAAGCAGAAGCCGCTGACAAAGCCAAGGCAGAAGCCAAAGCCAAGAAAGACGCTGACGCAAAAGCCAAAAAAGAAGCCGCTGCCAAGCCAGCTGCTAAAGCTGATGCCAAGGCCGACGCTAAGCCAGCCGCCAAAGATGCCAAGGCAGACGCTGCCAAGCCAACTGCCAGCGAAGCCAAGAAGTAATTCTTCGCGCTCTGCACAAAGCCCGGTTCGCCGGGCTTTTTTTATGCCCATCCGCTGGCGACCTCGGCGCTTGGTGGCAGACGCCTTGGGTGCCACACTTTACAGATGAATCGCTATCAATAATCTAGCTGCTCTCG
>JAYVDN010000554.1:0-2103 GCA_043749385.1 Polaromonas sp. | reverse complement strand
GCAAACCCATCATTGAGGGTTTTTGAAACTTTTGCCATCTGCCGGGTACCTGCGCCAAGCGGTCGGCCACGGCCCACCATGCGCTGGGGTTCAGACCGATGCCAAAGTGGCTGGCCACCACTTCGACGTTTTCAGTGTGCGGGTGGTTCGGGTGCGCAGCTTGCAGGCTGGCCTGCCAGGCTACGATGCCGTCGCTGCGGCTGTAGATGCTGGAAGTGGGCACGCGGGGGGCGACCGTCAGCTCAAACTTTTCAGCCTCGCGCTGGGCGCTGCGGCCACTGGTTAGCTCGTACAAGCGCCAGGCATTGGTGCTGCGGGGGCCGCCAGCAAAGGGCGTGCCCAAGGTGATCACGCTGCGCACCGGGTGGCCTTCGTCGATCAGCTCTTTGGCCAGCTCGCGGGCATAGATGCCGCCCAGGCTCCAGCCTACCAGGCTGACAGGCTGCTTGGACTGGGCTAGCAGTGCGCGCAGTTGTTGCCTGCCCGCACCTAATACGCCAGCACGCGGCCCAAAGTTAAAGCCCTGGCCCCAACCGTGCACGCTATAGCCTAAGCTGGTGAGGTACTTGCGCAGGGGCATAGTGGTGGCGTCGCTGGCGCTGAGGCCGGGGTACACCACTACGGTGTGGCCATCGCCACGCGGGGCGCGCTGGAGCGCGGGCCAAGCGGGTAACAGTGCACCGAATTCCCACGGAGCGCGAAACTCCATGGCCAACAGTGCCAGGCTAGGTGGGGCTAGATCGTCGGAGGCTTTAGGGTGTGCGCTGGCTTGCTTTGGTTTTGCCATGGATTGCTGCATTAGATGCTGTAACAGTGAGAGGTTTACCTGAGCGAGCTGGTACGATCTTGCGCCGCACTGGTGTGCCATCAGCCTTAAGGGTACCTGCTTTTACCTCGATTGTTTTGCTCACTATGGTTTTAGAGGCAACGGTCTGTTTTTTTGTCGTACGCGGGACGGGGGTTTTCACCGGGGTTGGCGTGACAACTGCAGTTGGAATGGTCTCTTGCGCTTGCCCCATGGCGTACAAGCCTTGGCTTCTTTGCATGCTGCAAGCACTGCGTCGGCCAGCGACATGCTGGCTGGGTTGCCCATGTCTTTATGGTGCGTCTCCTGCATACCAATGCAGCCGGGTTAAGGCGTCAGCGCAATTGGAGCAATGCCTCATGCAGAGCGATGGCCGACAGCGGTTTGTGCAGCAGCATGGCGTCGGTGCTGCGCGCCTCACGGATGCGCTCTGGCGCAGTGTCGCCGGTGATGATGATGGCGGGCAGGACAGTCTGTAGTCCACGCATGGTGAGGTAAGCGCGCAGTGCGCTGATGGCTTGTCCCCCAGTGGCGCCCTCACGCAGGCGATAGTCGGCCAAGATCACCTCGGGTTGCTCGTCCATGGGCAGCAGGGCCACACGTTGCAAGGCAGACGAGACATCGTCTGCCGCATAGCAAAGGCAACCCCAAGAGCCCAGCAGTTCTTGCATGCCTGCACGCACCGGCTCCTCATCGTCAATCACCAGCACCCGAAGCCCGCGCAGGTGTTTGGAGCTGGGCTCCTTGGTATGGTGTGTCTCCAACATACCATCGTAGCCCTCCAGCCAAAGGCGAAACACGGAGCCGTGCCCGGGCACCGAGCGCAGCGTCACTTTGGCATCCATCGCCGCGCTGATACGCTCCACAATCGCCAGGCCCAGGCCCAAGCCCTTACGCCTGTCACGCTCGGGGTTGCCTAGCTGGTGAAACTCCTTGAACACGTCGGTTTGCTGGTCAGCCGCTATACCCATACCGGTGTCCCACACCTCCACCACCACGGCGGCGCCCCGTCTGCGGCAGCCCACCAGCACGCCACCCTTGTCGGTGTAGCGGATGGCGTTGGAGATGAAGTTGCGCAGCACCAGATCAGTCAGGTTGGGGTCGGCCACCACGGACAGTGCGGTTTCACGCGTTCGGTATATCAGCTCGCGGCCATCGGCCTGCAGGCCAAACTCTTGCTCTAATTGGGCTAACAGAGGTTGCAATAAAAAAGCCTTGGGCTGTGACTTGACCACGCCAGCCTCGATTCGGGAGAAATCCAGCAAGGTGGTGAGCATCTCACTGGCCGCGCTGGACGC
>JAYVDN010000553.1:0-4203 GCA_043749385.1 Polaromonas sp. | reverse complement strand
GTACCCGGTCATCTCCAGGTAGCCTCGCCCCACATGCTTGTCGTTGCTGTCAAACAAGTCGCTGAGCCCTTCCCAGTACACGGTACCAGTGGAGCTGCGGCTGTCTAGCTCTTGGTTAGGAATGACGGCTTTGACGGTGTAGTAGTCGGCAGGGGTGCGGACCAGCCATTGTGTGGGGTATTTGGCCCCGGTGAGCGGGCTGGTCCAGCCTTTGATGGCCTGGAACTGTACCTCGCCGGGCCGGGCGATATAGGTTGGCAAGCTGCTGGACGGGGCGCGAAACGAGCCACCGGTCCACAGGCTGCTGCCATCTTTTTTGCGCAACTGGAAGGCGGTGAGCGCGCTGCCGTCAAACAGGTTCATGCCGATCCAGTCCCAGCCCACGGCCTCGGGGTGCAGCAGCTCTTGGCTCCATTCGTGGTCTAGCCAGGCGGCGTTGTTGGGCTTTGGGGCGGCTGTGCCTGATGCAGTGCTGGTCGCACTGGCCTGGCTGTCAGGCGCTACCGTTTGGCTGCGCAGCGTGATGCGTTGGCCGCCCAGGGTGATGCTGCCGCTGGCTTGCAACTGCGGCTGGCTGTAGTAGTAGCTGGCTTGCTTTTCCTCAGGGCCTTTGCGGGACAGGCCGTTTTTGCCTTGCAACAGCAGCGGTTGCTGTGGTGTGAATTGCAAGTCGATGCTGAAGTCGCGCGCTTTGATATTAGCTTGGTAGCTGCCCGTCGCCGCGTTGCGCACGAGCGACCAGTCGCGCAACTTCACTAGCGTGTCTTGCTCTGCCGCTTCGGCAATGCCAAAGCCAGCGCGGGCAATGCGCTGGTCGTGCAGGAGTTTTTTGCCTTGCACATCGGTGACGGCAGCGTGGGCAAACAGCAATTGCTTGGCGGCAAACTGGGACTGCATGCCTTGGGTGGCCTCCACGCGCGAGCGAAAGAAGGTGACCTGAAAACCCACATCGCGTACGCCGTCATTGCCGTAGCCGGTGATGTACCACCACTCGGTGCGGTGGTCGGGGTGGGCGCCGTGGTCGCGTGGGAAGCTTAATGCCCGCTCGGGCAGGGCGTGGGCTTTGGGCAATAGGGTTGCGGCACCCAGACTTAATCCGAGCTGCGTGAATGAACGCTTCGACAAGCTCAGCGCGAACGGGGTGGGGGTCAATACCAACGGGGCGGGAACCATCACCAATCCTCCTTCACCGCCAGCACGGCGTCTTTACCCGCTGCGGCGCGGCCCGCGAGCCATGCGGTCACGGTGCCCGCAGCTACTACGGCTGCGCACAGCATGGCCAAGCGCAGCCAGGGCACGGTCAAATCCATCGTCCAATGGAAGCTTTGCGGGTTGACCACATGCACCAGAATGGTGGAAACTACCAACCCCATTGCGCAGCCAGCTACAGAACCAATAGCAGTCCAGGCAGCACCTTCGCTGGCCACCACTTGCAAAATCTGCCTGCGCGTAAGGCCCAGATGCGCCAGCAAACCAAACTCTTTGCGCCGCGCCAGCACCTGCGCGCTAAAGCTGGCCGCCACGCCAAACAGGCCAATGGCAATGGCCACGGCTTGCAGCCAGTAGGTGACAGCAAAGCTGCGGTCAAAAATTTTGAGCGACACAGCGCGTATCTCGTCGGCACTGGCAAACTCCACCAGCTTGGCCACAAATTGGCTGTCGATGTAGCTGCGAATCTGCTCTTGCACCTCGCGGCCATTGGCACCCGCGCTGGGCCACACTGCCAGGTCGTTGACTTTAGTGTCGCCGGTGATGCGCACATACGCGCGCTGGTCGATGGCCACGGCACCGAACTGTCGGGCATAGTCGCGCCATACACCGGCTACATAATAGCTTGGAGTAACTATGAAATTAGTAGCTGCTCCCGCGATATTTTGTTGGGCTAGAGGCAGATTAGGCTTAAAAATTTGGCCTAGTTGTGCACCATACAAATCTACCATGGCCTCGCTGACATACAGGGGCACGGCATCAGCGGGCACGCCGCTGGCGGGCGGCACTGGGCTGCCGACCATGGGCAGGTCTTTGGCAGGCTCGGCAAGGGTGCGCGCCACCAGCATCACACCGGGCAGGGCGGCGTCTAGCTGCATGGGCACGGTGCGTATGCCTGCTACCCGCTCCACACCGGGCAGCGCGCTGATGGCCTGTACCTGTTCAGCAGAAAAATTAAGCACTTGCCCTGCAGCACTGGTGTTGGCGGTGCGCACATACAGCGGCGCGGGCAGCACCACGTCCAGCCACTGCATCACCGACGTGCGAAAGCTGGCCACCATCGCCGTAAGTGCCACTGCCAGGCTGAGCGCAGCGACCACGCCGCTGACGGCCACCGCCGCTGTCTCGCGCACGCGGCGGGCGCGCTCAATGGCCAGCATGGGCAGGGCGCGGGTGGCCACAAGGGGGGCAATGCGGTCATAGGCCAGCGCCACCAGGGGCGGCAGCAGGCCAATGCCGCCCACCAGCAATAAGCCAATCGCGATGTAGGCCCCTAAAGGAATACCGAAAACCGCAGGGGTCCATACCAATAGTGCGCTCACAGCTACTAAAAACAGAGCTATCGCCACTCCTTTGCCGCGCCGCGCCGCAGTGCCCAAGCCCTTGAGCGTTTGCGCCAAAGGCAAGCTTTGCGCCGAGCGCGCAGGCCACCATGCGCCCACCACGGCGGCCGCAATACCCAGCGCGCCGTACACCAAGGCAGCCAGTGTGCTCCATTGCAGGGACGGTGCGGTACCGGCAAAGTAGCCGCCACCCAAGTCACCGCCCAGCAGCCCCATGGCGAGCGCCGCCAGGCCCGTGCCCAAGGCAATGCCCAAGGCGCTGCCGACAATGCCTAATGCAGAGGCCTCCAGCAGCACCAGCTGCAAGCGCTGGCGCGCGGTCAGCCCCAGCACGCCGAGCAGGGCCATTTGCTGCGCGCGCTTGGCCACGCTGAGCGACAGCACCGAGAACACCAAAAATGCCCCGGTAAACAGCGCCACCAGGGCCAGCACCGTCATGTTCACCCGGTAGGCCCGCGACAGGTTGCCTATGCGCTGCTCTGCATCGCCCGGGGCCAACGCTTGGACGTTGGCGGGCAGGGCAATCTCGCGCAGTAGGGCGGCCTTGTCTACGCCTGGGGCCAGCCGCAGGTCGATACGTGTGAGCTGGCCTTGCAGGCCAAACAGGTCTTGTAGAGCGCCAATGTCCATCACCGCCAGCGCGCCACCGCCGGCCGACACCGTGCCCACCGCCGTGAGCTGCGCAGTGCGCAGGCCAGTGACGAGTTTGACGGTAAAGGGTTTGAGCGGGTCTTTGGGGTAGAAGCGTTTGAACTTGCTGGCTGCCGCGTTAAGGTACACCGCGTCAGCAGAGAACATGGTAAAGCGCGCGTCGCCAGAGCGTGGCCTCTCATCTGGCACGGGCAATAGGCCGGGCGATACGCGGGCGGCTACCAGCGCGTCCAGGCCCAGCACTTTGATGGCTTGCTTGTCACCCGCTTCGTCCAGTTCATAGGTGCTGACCTCCAGCACGGGGCTTGCCACTTCTACGCCGGGGTACAGTGCCACACGGGCGTACCAATCTTCATTCAAATTACCACTGGCCGCACGCAGCTCCAGATCAGGCTGGCCATTAACGGCACGCACCGCGCTGGAAAATTCGCTGAGCGCACTGGCATTGATCAAATGCACCGCAAACGCCAGCGCCACCCCCAGCATGATGGCCACCACCGCCGCGACACTGCGCCACGGATGGTGCAGCACCTCCCGCCATGAAAAGCTGTAGAGTAGATTGAATAAAAACATAGGCCTGCCATCAGGCCGCTATGCCATCGGCGGTTAAATGCAGCACCCGGTCAGCCCGCGCTGCGGCGGCCTCGGAGTGGGTGACCAGCACCAGGGACGCGCCGTGCTGGCGGGTTTGCGCCACCAGGGCGTCCATGGTGCGGGCGGCGGTGGTGGGGTCCAGGTTGCCGGTGGGTTCGTCGGCCAGCACAAAGGGCGGGCGGTGCACCATGGCGCGGGCAATGGCCACGCGTTGCAGTTGCCCACCCGAGAGCTGCTGGGGTAGGCGTGCGCCCAGACCGTCCAGCCCCACCGCGCTGAGCATTTGGGCTACACGCTCATGCACCATGGCTTTGGGGATGGACAGCAGCATCAGCGGCAAGCCCACGTTTTGCGCGACATCTAAATGCGGCAGCACGTGGAATGCCTGGAACACAAAGCCCACGGC
>JAYVDN010000552.1:0-2690 GCA_043749385.1 Polaromonas sp. | reverse complement strand
GGTAGACAGCGTGGTGTTTTTCATGCGCGGACACAAAAGCTCGCGTTTGTACTGCAGGTCGTTGTCTGAATGGACCACCGTGCTGCAAAAAATCGGTTTTGATGTAGAGACCAAGCCCATGAGTGAGGGCACGCCATTTTCCAACGTCTTGATGCTTGCGCGCTTGAAAAGCTAAAAAGGGAGCCGTTGATGCAAACCGTATACCTTTCACACTACACACTGGCCACCTGCCTGGGGCTTGGGCGGGATGCCAATTGGCAAGCGGTAGCGCAGCAACGCACGGGTTTGAAGCCTTGTGTATTCGAGACTGTTAAATTGCCCACCTACATCGGCGAGGTACATGGGGTAGATGCAGTGCAAATGCCGACGCGTCTGGCGCATTACCATTGCCGAAACAATCAGTTGGCGCAATTGGCTTTGGAGCAAGATGGCTTTAGCGAGGCCGTCAAAGTGGCCATCGCCACCTTCGGAAAGCAACGCGTGGGCGTGTTTTTAGGTACCAGCACCTCAGGCATTTTGAGTACAGAATTGGCGTACAGGCAGCGTGATGAAGCAACGGGTGCCCTGCCTGCTGATTTCCACTATGAGCAAACGCACAACACCTTCTCTGTGAGTGCTTTTGTGCGTGATTATTTCGAGCTGGAAGGCCCCGCAGTAGCTGTGTCTTCGGCGTGCTCATCCAGTGCTAAAGTATTTGGCAATGCGGCCCGCATGATGGAGTGTGGGTTGATTGATGCCGCCATTGTGGGTGGGGTAGACAGCCTGTGTTTAACCACGCTGTACGGTTTTAATTCATTGGAGCTGCTCTCGCCCGAGCTGTGTCAGCCCTATGGCGCTGATCGCCAAGGCATCTCTATTTCAGAAGCTGCGGGTTTTGCGCTGCTTACCCGAGACAAGCCCCAAGGCCGGTGCGCAATAGCTGTGATGGGGGTGGGTGAGTCCAGCGACGCGCACCACATGTCTTCGCCACACCCAGAAGGTGCTGGCGCGTTGGCCGCCATGCAGCAGGCGCTGAACATGGCAGGGATGGAGGCTGGCCAGGTGGACTATATCAATTTGCACGGTACAGCCACTAAAAGCAATGATGCTGCTGAAGGCCTGGCAGTTGCAAAACTGTTCGGTGCCAAGGTGGCTTGCAGTTCTACCAAAGGCCATACGGGGCATGCTTTAGGTGCGGCCGGTATTGTGGAGGCTGCTTTGTGCGCCTTGGCCATGGAGCACGGCATCACCCCCGCCGGTGTCAACACGCGTGAAGTAGACCCCTCGATCGCCATTAACTACCAACTGAAAAACTCAAACCATGCACCTCGAGTTGTTTTGAGTAACTCGTTTGGCTTTGGCGGCTCCAATTGCAGTTTGGTATTGGTCAAGCAATGACTGCATTGACAATTTATATCGATGCCATCGGCCTGTGCGGCCCTGGTTTGGAAAATTGGGCTGCTGCCCAGCCGGTATTGCGTGGCGATGCGCCCTACGTGCCGAGCCCTCCGGTCATCACGCCGTCGAATTTTTTGCCTGCTGCTGAGCGCCGCAGAGTGGGTGTGGCGGTGAAGTTAGCGCTGGCCACCGCTACCGATGCGCTGCAGCACAGCCACCACCTGGCCGGTGAACTGCTGTCGGTGTTCAGCTCCTCAGGCGGCGACGGCGACAATTGCCATGTCATTTGCGAGGCCTTGGCGTCTGATGACCGTTTGATCTCACCGACCCGCTTTACTAACTCGGTGCACAACGCGCCTTCGGGTTACTGGGGAATTGCGCTGCAAGCCAAGCCTGCCAGCACGAGCCTATGTGCTTTTGACGGTAGTTTTTCGGCTGGATTTCTAGAGGCCTGCACTCAGGCTAAAACTGCCAACGCTCCGGTGCTGCTAATAGCCTACGACACCCCCTATCCAGAGCCGCTGCGTGCTACGCGTCCTATTGTGCATAGCCTGGGCATTGCGCTGGTCGTAAGCCCGGTGCCTACGGCAAGCACGGTGGCCAAAGTGAGTGTGAGCTTGGGTCAACGCCCTGCCAGCACACTGCACAACCCAGAACTCGAAGCATTGAGGCGCAATGTGCCAGCCGCGCGCGGTTTGCCATTGTTGCAAGCCATCGCAGAGCGTCAAACAAATGCTTCTTTGGTGCTAGATCTATTTGACAACCAACAGCTGTTGTTGGATGTGAGCACTGCGCTGTGATGGCTCAACCAACCAAACGGGTGCTAGATGCAGCGCAGATCGCCAAGCTGATACCGCACCACGGCAGCATGTGCTTACTGGCCAGCGTGCAGCACTACGACGCGCAAAGCATTTGCTGTAGCGCAAGCTCGCACCGCTTGCTGACGAACCCTTTGCGCGAGCACGGTATGCTGCACGCGGTGTGTGGGGTGGAGTACGCGGCGCAAGCCATGGCCGTGCACGGCGCGTTGCTGTCGGGGCTGGGCGACGGGCCTCCGCGCGGTGGCCGCTTGGCCAGTGTGCGCACGGTCGAGCTGAGCGTGAGCAGGCTCGATGATGTAGATGCTGAACTAGAAGTGTGCGCCACCCAGTTGATGGGTGACGAGAACAGCATGGTGTACGAATTCACGGTATCTGCCGCAGAGCGCACCTTGCTCAAAGGCAAGGCCACGGTGGTATTGGTGTCTTGATTAACGGAAAAGGTGAGCTATGGCGGATATGAAACGGGCACTGGTTACAGGCGGCAGCGGGGCC
>JAYVDN010000551.1:0-3491 GCA_043749385.1 Polaromonas sp. | reverse complement strand
CGCGCCATGACCTCGCGCATATCGACGGGTTGGCGCAGGTCTTCGGGCACGAGGGCCAGCAGATCGTCGGCAGGTAAGGCGGGTTCATTTGCTATAGTTACCGGAGCTTCTTGAACCCTATTTAATTGGGATACCACCTTTTTTGCTATGCCAATCGCATGCCTGTCATCCTCCGCCAAGTATTCCCCCAGGCCCGACACGGCGCAATGCATCTCTGCCCCGCCCAGCTCTTCTTCGGTCGCCACCTCACCCGTAGCCGCCATCAAGAGCGGTGGTCCGGCCAAAAAGGCGCGCGAACGCCCACGCACCATGATGACTACATCACTCAGCCCCGGCATATACGCACCGCCCGCCGTGCCCGAGCCATGCTGGATGGTGATGACCGGGATGCCCGCGCTAGACAAGCGCGCCAGGTTGCGAAACAGCGCGCCGCCCTGCACAAAACCCTCTACCTTGTAGCGCATCAGGTTTGCGCCCGCGCTTTCTACTAAATGGATAAAGGGCAGCTTGTTTTGCAGCGCAATCTCTTGCAGGCGCAGTATTTTGTCCAAACCCATCGGCCCAATAGCTCCTGCATCAATCCCCGAGTCGCTGGCCACCAGCATGCAGCGCGTGCCCTCGATAAAACCAATGCCCGCCACCATACCGCCACCGGGCACCGACTTGGCCGGGTCTTTGCTGTCCTGCATATAGCCCGCCAGTGAGCACAGTGGTAGATACGGCGTGCCGGGGTCGAGCAGCAGGGCCACGCGCTGGCGCGGCAGCAACTGGCCGCGCTTGTCAAACACGGGTTTGGATTGGGCCGATGCGTCGGAAGAGCGCTGTTCTAGGGCGCGCAGTTGCGCTATGCGCTCCAGCATGGCATCGCGGCGCGCAAGTGCCTGTGGGCTGGCGGCATTCCATTGGGTTTGAAATGTCATGTTCAGCCTATGCAAGTAGAGGTAACGCAAAAAGCGCAAAAAATTCGCGAAAAACGCAAAAATTTATGAGGGTTGAGCATTTAATTTTTTCAAGAAAAAACTTTAGGTATTTGATACCGATGAAACCCATCAAACGGCTTCACCGCATCGCGCCCCATCGCCTCGGGCGTGGGCTGCTGCATCGGCCAGCCCATGCGCACCTGCGGCCGCGCGCCGTCAACGCGTAGCACCGTGCCGCTGATAAAGCTGGCAGCAGGCGAGAGCAAAAACACAATCGCTGCCGACGTTTCGGCCTCGTTGCCAAAGCGCCCCAGCGGCACCGTCTTGGCCATCTCGCGCAGCATGTCGCCGGCCTCGGGTGGGTACTGGTCCATGCCGCTCGAGGCGATGTAGCCCGGGGCCACGGCGTTCACTCGCACGCCATGGCATGCCCACTCGGCCGCCGCGGTCTCGGTCAAGCTCACCATGCCCGCGCGCGCCGCGCCGCTGTGCCCCATGTTGGGCATCGAGCCCCACATGTCGGCCACGATGTTGACCACCGCGCCGCCGTGCTTTTGCATGCTCTGCACATAGCACTCACGCGCCATCAAAAAGCCGCCCGTTAAATTGGTGTTCACCACCGCCTCCCAGCCCTTGGCACTGATGGCGTGCAGCGGCGTGATGTACTGGCCGCCCGCGTTGTTCACCAGTCCATCAATGCGCCGATGCGTGGCCACCACGGCGGTAACCAACGTTTTGACAGCCGCTTCATCGCGAATATCGCAGCTATGAAACTGCGCTTGCCCGCCATCGCCAATGATCTCCTCTGCCACGGTTTGCAGCTTCTCCAGCTTGCGCCCCACCAGAACGACCTGCGCGCCCAGGGCGGCGAGCTCGTGCGCCGTGCAACGCCCAATGCCCGAGCCGCCACCGGTCACGAGGACGGTTTTGTTCTGGAATAAACCGGCAGTGAAAGCACTGCGGTAGCGGGACGAATTGGGGGGAGGGGGTGGGGTCTGCATACAGAACCTCACGATAGCAAACTTGCCTATGTTTCGCAATCACACAGGCGTTGCTAAATACTATCTCAAGGGTTATACCTTAGAAAAATCCGGTTTGCGCTTTTCCATAAAAGCGCCAAAGGCCTCGCGCGCTGCGGGCTCTTTCAGCATGCGGCCAAAGCTCACGCTTTCCTCGGCCATGGCTTGCAGCACGGCAGCGCTGTTGTGCTTTTTGAGCAGGCGCTTGGTTTCTACCAGCGCGGTGATGGGTTTGGCGGCCAGCTTGCGTGCGGTACTTTGCGCGTAGTTATTGGCCTCCAGCGGGGGCAGCACGCGGTTGACAAAGCCCACCTCCAACGCGGCCTCGGCCATGAAGGGTTCGCCCAGCAGCAGTGCCTCGGCCGCGCGGTGGTAGCCCATCATTTGCGGCACCAAAAGGCTCGACGCTGCCTCGGGGCACAGCCCCAAGTTGACGAAGGGCATGGAAAACGCCGCGTTGTCGCCTGCGTACACCAAATCGCAATGGAACAACATGGTGGTGCCCACGCCCACGGCCGGGCCGCAGACAGCGGCGATCAAAGGCTTGGGGAAGGCGGCGATGGCGTGCAAGAACTTGAACACCGGGCTCTCCGCATTGGAGGGCGGATTGTTTAAAAAATCGGCAATGTCGTTGCCAGCGCTGAACACCGCCTCGTGACCCTGGAAGACGACTACGCGTGTGGCATCGTCGTCCTTGGCTGCGGCAAGAGCATCGGCCATGCTTTGGTACATGGCGGCGGTGAGGGAGTTCTTTTTGGCTGCACGGTTGATGGTGATGGTGCACACGCCTGCTTCGGTGTGGGTGAGGATGTCGCTCATGGGGTTCTCTCAGAATAAAAAGGATACAGGATTCAGGAAGACAGGTTTTAGGTGTCAGATCTCAGGTCGTGAGGGCTTCGCGCACAAAGTCTAGGCGGTCTTGGCCCCAGAACATCTGCTCGCCTACAAAGAAGGTGGGTGCGCCGAACACCCCGCGTGCTACTGCCTCTTCAGTCGCAGCCTTGAGTGCGTCTTTGGTGCTTTGCGCAGTGGCCAGCGCCATCATGGCCATGGGGTCAAAGCCTGCTTTGGCCAGTGTTTGGCCTACGGTGGCGGGGTCGTTCAGGTTGAGCGAATCTACCCAGATGGCGTGGTAGATGGCTGTGCAGTAGGGAATGAAGCGCGCGACATCGGTCACCTGCAATCCTATCGCACCGCGCATGAGCATGAGGGTGTTGATGGGGAAGTGCGGGTTCGAGTTAAGCGGCACGTTGTAGCGCTTTGCAAAGCGCGCAAAGTCTTTGAAGGTGTAGTTGCCTTTGGCCGGGATGGTGGCAGGCGAGTGGTTGCCTGTGGCTTGGAACACGCCGCCGAGTAGCATGGGTTTGTAGACGGTGGTTGCGCCTGTCTCTGCTGACAGTTTGTTTAGCTGGGTGAAGGCGAGGTACGAGGCGGGGCTGCCGAAGTCGAAGTAGTAGTCGAAGGTTTTGGTCATCTCTTTATCTCCTGGTGAGTGTTGTTTAGTGCTGAGTCTGGGGGCGAGTGAAGTGGTGTATGCCCCGGCACTTGGGCT